>JABZJR010000029.1 GCA_015257705.1 Nanosynbacter sp. | reverse complement strand
TGCCAACTATCTCAGTATAAATAATTAGCACTCTCATGTCAAGAGTGCTAATCGCTGTTTTATACAATTTAATTGCCCGAACGACGATACGGCCAATAAGTTCCTGGTCTTGTCCAAAAATCTATTTCAGGCCTTCCCCAATCAACTTCCGCCCATTCGGTTTTTCGCCACGGAAAGTCTGATACATCAAATGTTCTAGAGCCATACTCTCCTTTTGGATCAAGTACCGAGAACAACTCACCAGTCTCCCACGGATCAGTACCAAAAACTGCCTTTTCTTGATAGCCGCATTCTGCATTAAATGCGTGACACCAAGCATTTGTATCTGTAGCAACAAGACCATATTTCTTAGCGGCCTTAATCAATAGGCGCGTCATCGGATTGTATGGTTGAGATGTATTAGGGTCATAATCAGGATCAACATCAGCAGATAATCTTGCCCATTGTCCGTGTCTTGGCGAGAAAGGAGCTTGATTTTCCGGAGCCTTGCCGTCCGATAATTGCGCTGGCCACGAAGGTTCTAATCCACGTGCAAAATTCGCCGTAGTAAATGCCAAAGCATGATCAATATAACCCCGACGTATTTCCGATATACCAATAAAACCAAGCGAGTTGTGCATACAAACTACAGCAGAACCGCCACCCTGGCATTGCGTAGCATAATTCGTCTTAGCCAAATCAACCAAACCAGGTTTTGCCAGAGAAAATCCTCCAGTAGCAGCAGTCCAGTGCTTTGGCGTGCCATCCTTTGCGGGTTCCACAAAAAAATACTCACGCATAATACCTGTAGCTATGTCATAAATCGCCATACCAAGGTCACCATTCTGAGCAGGTTTTGCAAAATGTGGCCAAGGAATTTTACCTAATAAATAATGCGATATTTCATCTGCAGTAATTCCGTAACCGCGACATTTATCCATATATTGATATTCACAACGAGGATGAGACGAATCAACCAAATAGGTTGCAATTGGCCTAGTACCTTGCGCACTAGTATTTATACCAGTCTTTGCGCCAAACGCACCCTTACCCCATGGAGTTGGAGAATTATCGTCCATCCATTTTGCCATCGCGTCTGAGTTAGGGGCTAATGGCATGTTGCTGACGTCTCGCTGCCAAATTGTTCCTTTGCCTATATAATTTGGCGCATACATTGACTCTAAAACAGCTCCAGGAAATTTATCAGCGTCTACGGTTACCCATTCACCATTTCGGAATATGCATGGTTCAGTCGCTAACCAACGACCAGGAGTCGATTGCCAAACTCGCATTGTCATCTTATATAACCCCCAATACCTTAATGCCACCTATACGTAGAACACCTCCAGGTGATTGCCACATAAGTAACTTGATCCTATTACCCCAAGAAGTCGTATCGTGAGTACCATCATATGACATAGAAGTCCCTGTAGGTGACGTTACGCTAATTATGCGACCCTTACGGCGAATCTTCCAAACGCCAATAGCAGATGCATCTCTCCTAAAAATTCCGCCTGGTATAGGACGAACATGTATTTGAGTTCCATCTATAAAAAATTGAATTTCTGGACCACCGCCACCACTACTGGTAGTCGTCATATTCAACGCGAATCCTGATCCACGAGAAGTTGGCCACTCTTTAACGTCGATATCTATTTCAACGTCGTCTGTTAGTGGTTCAATAATTTGAAGCAAATGAGAGTTGGAACTACTACGGATCTCATTATTGCCCGCTAAAGCTGAAACAGCCGTATAGCCTTCTGGCGCACACCAACGTATTCGACGAGCACCAACGATAGGAAACTCACGACCGTAACGTACACGATGCACGGTAGGCGCACTTGCCGGAACTAAAGACTCACCAGCTGTACCACGAAAATCATCAGCCGAAAGCAGCTGAAGATTTGTTGGCTTACCATACACTCTCGTCCAGGTTGCATCGCCAATCGATAAATATCCCGGTAGCGCTTCAGCTGTAATTGTTACCGTGCGCTCACCGCTACCAGGTACTGAAACCTGGCCACTTATAATATCTTGCCCCATTTTATAACGGAGGCCGACCATACTAGGGACAGTAACTGTATTGTCGGCTATGGAAAAGACGGTGGACTGGCACTAACCGGTATAGGCTGAGACATGCCTGAATCTCGAGCCCAAATAACCGGCACGCCATATTTAGTCGTTTCTGTTGGAGGAGTAGATCCGTATTCTATCCAATACCCCTGAGCTTGAGCCTGCATCTGAGGAGTCCATTGCGTAGTTCCACCACCGCCTCCTCCAGTAGGAATTGCATTAATTTTCGCAACAAGCGGTGACGCCAACTTGTCTTCAGTAATTGCTGCGTTTTGAATAGCATCTTTTCCAACAGTGGACGGCTTCAAATCTCCAGATTCTGTGTGAATTTGTCGCAAATATTCATTTAATATTATGCCCCAATTTCCATCGTCGCCACCAGGCTGCGGTAACCTTGCCATCTTATCCTCCCTGTATGCAAACTAACCTTTAGCTTTTATCCTATAATATATAATTACTGTAAAAATTGCAAAATATTATCAAATTACATACCGCCATAACGACTTGCGCCATACGCAGAAGTTTTAGCAATAGCAACCTGACGAGGCTGTTTCTGCTGATACATAAAATCGACTATCGATCGCACAATCGTTCCGCCGCCCATAACAAACAGTCCTGCAATTCCAACGTTTTTAAGAAATTCCCGACGGTCCATCGGTTTCTCTAATAATTCGTTAACTTGAATTGGTGTGTTCATAGTTTCCTCTTTTTTTGTTTTTTCTATTGTTGTGGTAAATTATATCACCACATATTGAAGTATGCAAATATTTTACACAAGCTTTACAGATCTAGAAGGAACAGATACCGAAACAGACCGAGATGGTATAGAAAATCCATCTACCGATCGAGACAAAGACCTTCTTATCGGTACAGGTTTTGAGACTGTTTTCTTCGGAATAACCTTCTTATTTACTACTGGAGATGGTTTTTCTGTCTTTATTGCCACAAATCCATCAAGCGAGCGACGACTAACCGATGTGTGATTTGATGCTGGCTTCTTCACTAGAATTGGCGTCTCTGGCTCGGAACAAATAGACGCCTTCTTCGCCCCCACAGGACAAGGTTTGATATCTTTTACAGTATGCTTTACCGGCTCATTATCTACGGCGACCGAACGAGTCAACAAACTGTCTTTCGATTTTTTATCTGCTCGCTTATGGTTCTTCAATAGGATAATTACTATACCCACTTGATACATCACAATTATCGGAGCCGCTAATAGTAATTGATTTACAGCATCTGGAGTTGGAGAGATAACCGCAGCAAACACTACAGACCAAAGAATAACATGACGCTGACCAGACATTAACATCCGCGGAGTCATTGGCTTTATACGATTTATGATTGTCATAAATAGCGGTAATTGAAATAACAATGCCCCGGCTAGCAAGTATGTCATCACGAACGAAAGATACGACTCAACCGTCAGCATGGGGCTGATGTTTTTTAAGTCAAAACTAGTCAAGAATTGAATAGCTGCCGGCAACGCTAGAAAGTATGAAAAAGCAACGCCGACTGCTGCCAGCAATAAAGAACTTAGGGAATATCCAAGCACTCCTCGTAACGTCGTTTTCTCGACCGCAGGCATAACAAAGCGATATATATGATATAGCGCAACAGGTAGCGCCCCAATCATTGCAGCATAAATGCACACTTGTACGGCAAAATTAAAAGCACCCCCTGGCGTTAAATACACCAAAGATAGATTATTTCCAAGCGGCTTAAGTAATAACGCTACAATTTTATCGAAAAATGGATACACCGCCGCACCAGTTGCCAAAAAAGCAAGCGCAACAATAGCAAGTCGCCACTGCAACTCTCGGATATGATCCATAAATACTGGCGATGAACCAGAAACTTGCGACGAATTACTTATCTTTCGCTTCGCCGGATTGCGATGCACTACTCTTTTCATCATCCTCCTTGAACGCTGTCTTTAGCTCTCTTGCCGATGAACCGATACTTCGCGCCAACTCGGGCAATCTTTTTGCACCAAACAATATAAGTAAAATAACTAGTATTACAACCAGCTCCGGAACGCCAATCTGTGGCATAACACATCCCCCTTGTTTTTATAGTATTACTCCTCTATTATAGTAGTAATGCTTATAAAATCAATAGAGCCATGAATAGTAATCGAATTATATTTCACAATTTTTCTGCCACTTATAACTGTAGTAGCTACGGCGCAGGCAGTTATACTAACGGTCAGCCATGTACCACTACTGGTCACCAAGAAAGCCATCAAGGAAGTAGTACTTCATATCAGACTGTTACACAATCTGGCAATCTTCTCGAAAACACCGGAGAATCTTTATTTATAGGTCTTGCAATCGGCATATCTCTGATCGTTATTGCAATTATTCTATTGATAAATAAAAAGCGCCACTCCAAAAACAAGTAGCGCACTTATTTCATTATAAACGTCTATTACTGACGAGTGACTTTTACCATTGCGTCGCGAATAACTGAGCCGTTCAAAGTATAGCCAGCGCGAAGCTCCTCGGCAATAACTTCCTTGTCACCATCCGTTGATTCGTCAAATTGAACAGCCTGATGAAATTCAGGATTAAACAAAGTTCCGGGTTTGGCGTCAATTTTCTCCAGACCAATCTCCTTCAATTGCTTGTCAAGCTGCTTGCTCAGACCAGCCACACCCTTAACCCACGCATTATCCTGAAGCTCCCCTGGAACGTTAGCGACAGCTTGCTCAATCGTGTCAATGACTGGCAACAATTTCATCACCGACTTAGTCTGACCCATTTGATGCGCTGATTGTTTTTCTGCATCCACGCGCTTACGATAATTTTCAAAATCCGCTCGAGTCCGCTGCAGATCCGACGTCAGCTCAGCAATTTCTTTTTCTAAATCTTCAGCTTTTTTATTCTTCATCATTTTTTCCTCCTTTTAAATGGCAAGACCGGATCAACACCAGCCGTAACAGACTCAAAGGCTAAAATACAAATCGCTCCAATAATAAATATTATTATTGAAATTATTACAATCAGCCATGCCGGCAAACCGCTTAATAATCCACCAATCCATTCAGCCATTATAATACCTCCTCTAGCATCGCGCCCGTACGACGCACCAGTTCCATCGTTCGACGATAATTTTGTCGCGTCGGACCAATCACACCGATGTAATTATCGCCACCAGACGATGACTTAAATTTACTTATAATCAACGTAGCTCCACTACTTTTACCGATTGGGTTTTCGCTACCAATAAACACATTTAGCGGTTCATCTGGTGCCGCTTCACGCAGCCACGGCTCGATATTGTCAATCAATTTAGCAACCGCCTGAACGTGATCGCCGTCACCAAACTCTGGCTGACTGAACAACTGAGTCATTCCGTTCATATATAAACTCGAACCAAATGACGCAAAACCAAAATTGCCAGTCATTTCCACTAAACCGTCAACTGCTCGACGAATCGCTTTGTCTGAAGTATCAACATTTGAATTGACGTGCGCCTCAATCGCCTTCGTACTGCTATCAATACCGCTCGGCAATTCCGTCATTTGCGCCGCCGTGATTCCATTGACATAAAAACGATATCCCTTATCTGTCGGAATTCGACCTGCGCTCGTGTGGGGCGCCTCAATAAATCCCATCTCCTCAAGTTTTGCCATTTCACTGCGAATCGTGGCGCTACTCACACCAAACAGTTTGGCTAGCGTTACACTACCAACTGGCGCCGCAATTTCAGCGTATTGCTCGATAATCGCGACAAGGATTGCTTGTTGACGTTCGGTCATAGTCCAATTATATCGCAAATCTAGCACTCATACAAGCAGAGTGCCAAGCCTTATCGTCTTTCCGTAAAGTAGCGCGCTGCATCCGAAGAGAACAACATCATGATCATAATATGCACGCCAATTGAGATCAAAAGCAGCATAATCGACGCATTAATTCGCCCAATTGTCACGGATAAAGATTCGGTGACAATAGCCAATGTCGCCACAGAAAGTAGCGAGATTCGCGCCCGACTACTTCCTCGAAGTAGTAGCCCAACCAGCACGATTTCCGCCACAACCAACAGCACATTAAAGCCAGCCATCATCGATAACATGGTATTCGCGGCATTTATATCAATTCCGTCAATATTCGCAACTTGCACCAAAGTCGTCGGCCAGCTAGAAAAGTCCACCAACATTTGCCCGATTGTGAACAACGACGCCAGAATCATTAGTCCGCCGCCAATTAAAATCTGCGGTGGTCGGCGACCCCAAAGCTCTTCCAATAAAGTTTCATGATTTCGCGGATGACGATCATAAATTGTGCCGTCCATAATCACTCCGAGCCGCGTTGAAGTCGCGACATTATCTTCAGCCTTTATCCAACTGACTTCCAAAATCGGTAAATCGCCATCAGTGCGGATAGAATCTCCAAGACCGTTGCGCGAATGATAGCCCGTTGAAAAATCCTTTAATATCGTCACTCTAACATTTTTATTGTTACTTTTAACCGACTCAATGATATAATCTCGTTCAATATCAATATTCTCGTCAATTTTATGCGTGAACTGAAAAGTAAATAAAGAAAAGCCAACACTCTTATCGTATGTACCAGCCGCCAACCAATCAACTCGATGACCGCCAGGAAGAAGCCAGCCAGTTGGGCATCGCCAAAACCTAACATGATGACGACGCCTTGGATTGCCGTCAACTTCCTGCTGATAGGCAAAGTCCTGCCGTCTGCCAAACAAAAATGCTGGCGACACTGGCGCATTTGGGTAACTACGACCGCTCAGCACCGTAAGCACCATTTTCCAAGCTGATCTCGGAGTTATATCATCCGCCAAAACCCAGCCAGCCTCAGTCATTGCCTTATGGAGCTTTTCTTCCGAGCCGCGCACACTCAAATTGACAGGGTCACTTAATATTCCGTCCGCCGTTCGCGTCCTGCCGATAAAATAGTTCGGTACGTACATATTGCTCAAAATTCGATGAAGCCTAGGCAACGCCAAATATGCCACAATTATCCACACAACAAAGAACAAGCCAACCAGCCACCAGCCGCCCGTCGCCCAACCTTCTCTAAGTACCAACCACGCCAACCAAAACGACGCCAAACCTGCAAAGATAAAAAAGGATTGGTCTAACAATGTAGTCAAGGTCTTCGAGGAACGATCTTGCCTGGCTGCTATTTTTTTTGGAGTTTTTACTGAACTCATAGATTAATTATATCATTGAGGAGATTTCGAGCTATCAAACGCGCCTCGTCATCCTGACGCTTAAACACGTCGCCGCGCAAAATAATTTCCTCGGTCACTCGAATTGCTCGCTCCAAATCGTCATTAATAATCACGTGATAATACGGAACTTCAAGCGCGTAAGCCAACTCTTTTATCGCCGAGGCATGACGCTTCGGCCACTCCGCCTGAAAATCTTCTTCGGTTGCGTAACGCTTTTTTAATCGCTCAATCCAAGTTTGGCTATTTGGCGGCACAATGAAAATCGCAATGCTATCTGGCGCCAGTCGCTCATATTCCTCCACGCCCTGAACATCAATGTCGGTAATTGCCACGCGGTTCTGATTATGCGCTAATTTTAACTCAGCCACTGACGTCCCATAAACCGTACCGTGAACAAACTTCGCCTCGATGAATTCATTATTTTGTAGCATATTTTCGGCAGTTTGCGAATCAATAAAATGATAGTCAATTCCATCTTGCTCGGCACATCCATTATTTGTGCGTGGCGCGCGCGTAGTGTGAGAAACAATATCGCGAAACTCTGGCGACTTCAGTAATTGTTTTTTTATCGTGTCTTTGCCCGCACCAGAAATTCCCGCAAGCAGCGCAATTTTCGTACTTTTAACCAACTCAATTGTCGACTCAGTTGGCTGATAATTTGTAATAAGATCTTCAATACTTGGCATAATATTTATCTATAATAACTCATCAAGTACAGATTGCCAATTGGGAAATTCAGAACTTCCAAAACGAATAAGCCGACCAGAAAACTCGTCCGCACCATTCGCCGTCCGATCGTCAATCAAAACATCGCCTCGGCTCAAATTCTTTGCTGACGAAAAAATAACCTTACGGAAGAAAACATTATCCGAACCTTCGCCGCCAAAATACTTTTTCACCCACGCCAATTTATCACCCAAAGCTGTCGGATTTTCCCACGGAGAAGAAGATAAAATATATAAATCATACTTATCTTTCAGGGTGTAAACCGCATCAATAGCTCCAGGCACTGGATCCATCAAAGAAAAAATTCCTGGAATATTATCGTGCTGGCCAGCAAACTCATCAATCAACTCAGGCGATACCTTCGTTAAAGCAGATTTGAAATCCGCCAAAACACCATCCATATC
>JABZJR010000028.1 GCA_015257705.1 Nanosynbacter sp. | reverse complement strand
CTATCAAAACCTTGTCTCTTACGGTATAAACAATTGCTAATTCCTGCTGGATTCTGGGTTGATGAAAACGAAAATGTTTACACTCCTGAAATCAGCGTACTTTACAGATTAGCTACAAACAAAAAAGACCTTTCAGAGCTTGAAAAGTCTTTCATGGTGCGGGTAAGGAGACTCTAACTCCTGGCCTCTTCCATGGCAAGGAAGCGCTCTAACAACTGAGCTATACCCGCATGTTGTTCACGATTTATTGTAGCAAAGTCGTGAATGAAATGCAATATTTGGTGGCTCCTCCCAGACTTGAACTGGGGACACAAGGCTCTTCAGGCCTCTGCTCTACCAACTGAGCTAAAGAGCCACAAACTTGCTATTTAATTGTACTAAAGTTGTCGCTATCTGGCAAGGGTGTTATAATTTTATCGAGCGCGGGTGTCGTATAGCGGCTATTATGTGACCTTCCCAAGGTTGAGATGGGAGTTCGACTCTCCCCATCCGCACCAGAAATCATAAAGCACTCCGTAAAATTACAGAGTGCTTGTTTTATTGATAAATGTTCTATTTTTTACCACCACGGATTGCGTCGATGAGTTCGATAGGGAATAACATCATTGTCTTTTGGCTTGGCTCTGTGGAGATTCGCTCTAAGGTGTTCAATGTTCGCAGATTGATAGCGCCTTGAGTTTTTGCTAGGATTTCTGCGGCCTGGGCTAATGTTTCGGCTGCAGCCTTTTCACCGTCAGCGTTGATGATGTTGGCGCGGCGCTCGCGTTCTGCCTCGGCTTGTTTAGCCATGGCGCGCTTCATATCGCCAGGAAGCTCGATATTCTGAATCTTAACGTTTTCGACATCGATGCCCCACTTGTCAGTTTCGGCGTCAACAATTTCCTTGATTTGCTGGGAAATTTCTTCGCGCTTGGCAAGCAAATCGTCCATATCAACATTTCCGGTGACGTCGCGTAATGCTGCTTGGGCAAATTGGCTAGTCGCGTAAATATAGTTCGTGGTTTCCAGTACGGCTTTTGGTGCGTTGATGACTCGGAAATAAACAACCGCATCAACGCCGACTGTGACGTTGTCTTTGGTGATGACTTCTTGTTTTGGAACATCAATTGGAGTTGAACGAATATCGACCAACATCATTGTCTGCAATCCTGGAATGACGACTCTTAATCCTGGTTCGCGAACGCCAGTAAATTTACCGAGCGTCAAAACCACGCCGCGCTGATATTGATTGACAATTTTAATGCCGCTTAGCACATAAAGCCCGATAAACGACAAGATTATTACTACAAATGCTTCCATTTTTCCTCCTATTTATATAGATCTATTGTAGCATTTTGTGTGAGGAAAGTGTAAACGGCGGACGACTTTTTGGCTTTATGGATTTCGCGATATAATGGAAGTATGAGTGATAGCAGGCAGCCACTGGCTGAACGGATGAGGCCGCAGACGCTGGACGAGGTGATAGGGCAGAGTCATTTGCTTGGCGAGGGCGAGTTATTGAGACGGATTGTTAAGAATGGCGAGCCGGTTAGTTTGATATTGTGGGGTCCGCCGGGGACTGGAAAAACGACATTGGCGCGGATTATTGCGCGTGAAGTGAAGGCGGAGTTCATTGAGCTGTCGGCAGTTACAAGCGGAAAAAAGGACGTTGAACAAGTGATTGAGCATGCCCGTCAAAATTGGAATTTGGGGCTCAGGACAATTCTATTCGTTGACGAAATCCACCGATTTAATAAAGCTCAGCAAGACGCGTTTTTGCCGCACGTTGAGAGCGGGCTAATTACGTTAATCGGTGCGACGACCGAGAACCCGAGCTTTGAAGTCATCACGCCGCTGCTGTCGCGTTCACGGGTTTTGGTTCTCCAGCGATTGACAAAAGACGAAACCATATCCGTATTAAAAAGGGCACTGAAAGTTCTGAAAAAGTCCAAGCAAGTTTCGCCCAAAGCTCTGGACTATTTGGCGGAATTATCGGATGGCGACGCAAGGGTGGCGCTGGGCAATTTGGAATTGGCGCTGAGTTTTAATGAAAAGGTAACGCCGGAAGTGGTTAAGGCGGCGGCTCAGAAGCGACTTCCGGGCTATGATAAAAAAGGCGATTCGCATTACGACGTGATTTCCGCTTTTATCAAGTCGCTAAGAGGCAGTGACGCGACGGCTGCGACGTATTATTTGGCGCGAATGATTGACGCGGGCGAGGATCCGAAGTTTATTGCTCGGCGAATGGTGGTTTTTGCGTCGGAAGATATCGGTCTGGCGGGTAATGGTGCGCTGAGCTTGGCAAATGCAACGTTTGAGGCTGTCGAGCGCGTCGGTCTTCCGGAGGCGAAGTATAATTTATTCCATTGCGCTATTGCGTTGGCTCGTAGTCAGAAATCGCGTGAAATTACCGATTTAATGCACAGCGCTTTTGAATTGGCGCGTAAATATCCGAATTCTCCTGTGCCGTTACATCTCAGGAACGCTCCGACCAAATTGATGAAAGATTTGGGCTATAACAAGGATTACAAATGGCAAGCTGGCTTTAAGCATGACAAAGGATTTTTACCAGAGGAAATTAAGGATGTGGTATAATTGGCATTATCAATATTCTTAAAAGGAGAAGTTAATATGCAAAATCAAGAACCTCAGCAGCCGCAATATGCGCCACAGCCTGATCCAAACGCACAATACGGTCCTGCGCCGCAACCGCAGAACACGCCGTATGAGCAGCAACCGGTCAGCCAGCAATATTTTGCACAGCCTCAAGCAGCGCCAGTGCAATATGTCGTGATGGCGGAATCCCTGAAGGGCGTTAAGGGTTGGTTAATGTTCTTTGTTGTTTGTTTCGTTATCGGTAGCCTTGTCAATACAGCAGTGTTTTTTCAGGCCATAATGAATCTTAGCCAGCCAGAGAACGTCATTTCTTTGATATTTTCACCTGTACTAGTAGTCTTGGCTATTTGTGCAGTTGTGTTTATAGTAATGCAGAAGCGTCTTGGTAAGTGGCTAGCTGTTGCTACGATCGCCACGGCTGGATTGGGTAACGTTGCAAATGCGGTAGTTATATATGCATCCGGAAGGTCGGAGGTAGACGCTCCAGCATTTATTACTGCAATCGTTACAATGCTAATAGTAGAAGGATTGGTAATCTTGTACTTCTTTGCTTCTCGTCGAGTCAAAGAAACTCTTGTCAATTAGCCGATTCTTACATTAAAAATAGCCGCCTCATTACGGGGCGGTTATTTTTATGGTTTGCGCAATTATTGTTTCGCCGCGCGTTTTCGCTCGTTTGCGTCCAGATATCGCTTGCGAAGTCGTAGTGATTTTGGCGTAACCTCCAAAAGCTCGTCGTCCTCAATAAAATCGATACATTGCTCCAAGCTAAATTGCGTAAATGGCGTCAATTGCACAGTTCCATCCGACGATTTGGAACGCATGTTGGTCAAATGCTTGGCTTTACAAACGTTGATTTCGATGTCTTCTTGGCGATTATAGATCCCGACAATCATTCCGGCGTAAACTTCTGTTCCTGGTCCGACCAATAATTCGCCACGGGCTTCGGCTGCTTGCAAAGCGTAAGGTGTTGTCGTGCCAGCCTCAAATGCGATCAAAACTCCATTGCGGGTTTTTGGCAGTTTTCCGCCAAGCGGTTGATATCCGTGAGGCAGGGAATTCATAATCACCGTACCTCTGGTGGCGGTCAACAAAATGTTGCGCAGACCAATCAGCGCCCTCGTCGGCAAAATGTAAGTCAAACGAGCAGCGCCAGCGGTGGTCGTTTCCTGAGATTTCATTTCGGCGTGTCGCGCGCCAAGTTCTTGGCTAATCGCGCCGATAAATTCGCTCCCGACTTCAACTTGCAATTCTTCAATCGGTTCTTTTTCAATGCCATCTTCGGTAATTGTAACAACTTGTGGCCGTCCGACTTCAAACTCAAAGCCCTCGCGTCGCATAGTTTCAATCAAAACACTCAAGTGCAATTCGCCGCGTCCAGAAATCGTAAAGCCAATTCCGTTTTCCTCAACGCGTAGCGCCACGTTGGTTTCAAGCTCTCGCTTCAATCGGTCGCCAATTTGCCTGGATGTCGTGAACTCGCCCTCGCGACCTTTCATTGGGCTGGTGTTTGGGCCGAGGTACATGCTCAAAGTTGGAGCTTCGATGTCAATTGTTGGTAGCGCTTCGGGCTGTTCTTTATCGGCAATCGTATCGCCAATATGCGCGTCAGCCACGCCAACCAGCGCCACAATGTCGCCAGCAAAAGCTTCGTCAAGTTCTTCGCGATTCAAGCCGCGATAGCCAAAAACTTTCTCAATTCGCGCAGAACCCGCAACTTCGCCATTTTTCATCAAACTGACTTGCAAGCCACGCTTAACGGATCCGCGAGCAATTCGCCCAATCGCGTATTTCCCCTGGAATGTGTCATATTGCAAGCTGGTAATAAGCAATTGAAACGCGCCATCTTCTGTCACGTCTGGCGCTGGAATGTCGTTAATAATCGCGTCAAAAATTGGCGTCAAATCCGCGTCTTCGTCGGTGTTTGCAGGAATTTCTTTCCATGATTTTCCGTCGCGTCCGATTGCGTAATAAATTGGATATTGCAATTGAGAATCGTCGGTCGCTAGCTCCAAAAACAGATCGCTCAACTCGTCTTCAACTTCGGCAATTCGCCTGGCTGGCTTGTCGATTTTATTGATAATCACAACAGGTTTCAGTCCCAGTTCAAGCGCCTTCGCTAATACGAATTTGGTCTGAGGCATCGGACCTTCCTGCGCGTCCACGATCAGCAGAACGCCGTCAGCCATATTCAAGGTTCGCTCAACTTCGCCAGAAAAATCGGCGTGTCCTGGCGTATCAATGATGTTTATTTTATAGTCGCCGTAAAAAATTGACGTTTGTTTGGCGGTGATGGTGATACCGCGCTCGTGCTCTTGATCGCCGGAATCCATAATCAATTCCTGGCTCATCTCGGCTTGGTTGTCGCGGAATGTTCGCGACTGCTTTAATAGCCCGTCAACCATGGTAGTTTTGCCGTGGTCGACGTGGGCAATAATGGCAATGTTTCGAATCTTGCTAGCGTCCTTCATAAAAATATGGTCTGATATTAACACAGACCTTCCTCTTAATATAAAATTTTACCACGATAAGGGGGAAATAAAAAGAGTGAAAGTTGAGTTTAACCATATTTATACCTAACGTGAAATGGTGGGAAATACAGGGCTCGAACCTGTGACCTCACGAATGTGAATCGTGCGCTCTAGCCAACTGAGCTAATTTCCCGTAATTACATCTGTCGTTTTACCTAACGAATTCGTGATGTGAGTTAATTATAGTTCAGGTTTCAAGTCCTGACAAGTTACGCTGAGTATGTCCTATTGACTTTTTTACGCAAGTGTGGTATAAATGAAAGTAGCTTTCGTTGATGAGTTGAGTAAATCCTTGTCCGAAAGTGAACTTTGACAGGCAATCGAACACAAGATGAGTTTTTATTTCTTTTTAAAAACTACCATAAGAGAGATAAGATCTCATCTTGTATTGTAAAGAACACAGTACACTGCACTCACGCAGATGAGAGAACAGAAAGATAGCACAATGTTTATCGATGTCTCTGACGACCTCTTCGCTACGGCGGAAGCCCTGAGTATGGAGTGGAACACCGCCATGAATGTCATCTGCAAGGACGAATATATCCCTGCAATTCAAACCAGGCGATTCGTCCAACAGATTCGCGACATGTGTCAACGAGTACAAGACCTCCAGGTCTACGCGAAAACACTGCGCCACAGCAGTATCGCACAACCTCCATCCATGGTCGTAGGCGTCAACATCTACAACGATGCCGCGAGAATCTCGTCGGCCCTAGAGGAGCTGAAAAGCTTCATCACTAGGTACGTCGCCATGACGGACGAAGACGACAAGCAGTTCAAGGATGTCTTGAACGAGATCGATGATACTCTTCTGTGCTTGATGTACGCAGGAGAATCCATGCAATACAGCCGCGACGAGGCTGTACTCAGCAATCCCTGGATTGACTGACGTTATATAGTCTACATGGCAGGTGATTGTTCTTTTACGATTGCCTGTCATGTAGACTCTGAATTTACGACATTAAAAATCACCCTAACTACGGGTGATTTTCTTATGATGAAAAATTTCAGTTCTTGGTGCGGATGAAAGGACTTGAACCTTCACGTACTTGCGTACACTAGCACCTGAAGCTAGCGCGTCTACCAATTCCGCCACATCCGCATGGGCTACGCGTTAATTATAGCCCAATTCTCGCCCAGTATCAAGCTTGATTACGAAGCTTACACCATGCGTTTAATTCCGCCGCCAGCTCCTTTGGCTGAGCCTCCGTTTTAATTCCTGGATTAAAAATTCCAGCTGGATCAAAGATTTTTTTCACCTTTGCGTATAGTTGTTTTTCATCATCTGGCAAATTTTTATAGATAAAGTTAGCCTTCAATCTTCCGTCACCACCAAATCCTGCAAATGAACCTTCATACTTATTAACAATCTGAGAAATTTCCGCCAACAACTGAAGAATCTTCTGGCGTTCACTCACCTTTTTACTGTCAAACGTCGGATGCAGAGAGATATAATCACTTGAAAAATCAACAAAAACTGGCAAATCCACGCCGTACTTAGCCTCCAGCGACTTCAACTCGCTAAGGAAACTATCCATCTTTTCTGGTGCCATTAAAATCCCAGAAAAAACGCGTGGCGTAATCATATGCGGCTCGCTCGGAGTTTCCGCCAAAGCCAAAACAGAATGCAAACTGAACAAATCCTGCTCTTCCAAGTGCAGAGTTTTTATGTCAATCGCTTCTGATGATTCCAATTTTCTAGTCAACTTCTTCGCGGCTTTATTACGTGCTCTGTCAGAAAAGTCATCAAAGATAGCCAAGACCACCGCACCCTTAAAGCATTCTTTCGGCGCCCACTCAACCACTTTGCCGACGACCGCAGCCTGACGGAAGAATCGCCCATCGATTATCTCCACTGCCGAAGCCTTATTTTTCATCGCTAATTCCACGGCTGATTGCGCGTCTGACAACTTTTTATACGATGCGACAACAACTGAATATTCCGGACGAATAAATTGTGCCTTCATAATAACTTCGCAAATCACGCCCAGACTTCCCTGACTGCCAATAAACAGCGGCGTCAAATCGAACGACCCGTCTTTTTGCTTCACCCGAGAAATCCCGCTGTAGCCAACCGTATCCGGCAAAGCTGGATCCATTTGCGAAATCAGCTCGGCGCTATCTGAGATTAAATTGTCAATCTCTCGATAAATCTCGCCCTCAAACGTCGATAAGCCTTTTTTCTTACTCAATTCGCGTCGAGATATGCGCCCAGTCTGAATCACGTCGCCATTACTTAGGACAATTTCAAGTTGCTGAACGGCATCAGCAAAACGACCATGCGCGCCAGATAGTATTCCGGACGGAGCCGTGTTAATTGCGCCACCAACCGTGCCTTCTTCTGCCACGTATGAAGTTCGTGGCAAGCCCAAGCCTTTATGAGTAGACAAAGTTGCGTTGATTGCCGAAAGAGAAATTCCCGCTTGAGCATGAATCAACTGTTGGCGAGGATCAATACCAACCACACGATTCATATACGTTTTTTCGTCAATTGCAATACCTTTATTCGTCGCTGCGCCAGTTTCATCATTGCCACAACCACGAACAAATACAGGTAAAACATGACCTTTCTCTGCCAATTGAGAACAAAATCGCATCACTTTTCTGATGTCGTTCATATTAGCCGCGTGGACAATCATTTCTGGTCGGCGCGCCAAAAGTCCATTATCAACTTCAACTTGACTCAATGCAAAATCTTGCGACGCGACTTCGCCACTAAGATGTTCATTCAAATATTTCGCAACTTTATTCATCAATCCTCCTTAGTACGTTACTTCAATTTTAACATAAGCGCGGACAGTTGATAAGTAGAATTTGTTTTGATATAATCAGGTTATGCGGATGTGGTGGAATTGGTAGACACGCATGCCTTAGGAGCATGTGCCTCACGGCGTGAAGGTTCAAGTCCTTTCATCCGCACCAAGAACTGAAATTTTTCACCATAAGAAAATCACCCGTAGTTAGGGTGATTTTTAATGTCATAAGTTCAGAGTCTACATGACAGGCAATCGTAAAAGAACAATCACCTGCCATGCAGAGTAGAGAATCGCTAGGATTGCAGGTAACCACTGGAAATCTTCATGATATGGAGAAGGATGTCATAGATTGTGACCTGAAGATCAGCCACTGAATTTGCCTCTTCTTCGTTTTCCATGGGGATGATCCCCAAGACCTCCTTAATGATTGTGAATGAGAGTCTGGCTGATAGAGCCTCGTCGAAGACATCTTCTACAGTGTCTTTTGCGTCAAGCCCATCAGAATCAACCCCTTCTTTGTCACACTCCCCAAGGAAGTAGTAGTATACGAGATTTCCTAGACTCTCCGTATGAT
>JABZJR010000027.1 GCA_015257705.1 Nanosynbacter sp. | reverse complement strand
TTTTTTACCTTGTCATCGTTAGTCCCCAGAACAATCGTATCGACTCCCTCAGACTTCGTCGGACCACTGATAACCACACGCTTTGCGCCAGCCGTTAAGTGCTTGCCCGCGCCATCTTTATCGGTGAAAAATCCCGTCGATTCAATCACCACATCAATTCCCAAATCTCGCCACGGCAGATTTTCTGGATCTTTCTCAGCCAGTACCTTAACCGACTTACCCTCAATAATCAGCTCGTTTTCCGTAAAATCAACTTGACGTCCGTACTCGCCGTAATTACTATCATGCTTCAACAAATACGCCAAAGTTTTCGTGTCAGTTAAATCATTGATCGCAACAATTTCCAAGTCGCTTCGCTCGTTAGCAATCTTAAACGCATTGCGCCCGATTCGCCCGAAGCCGTTAATTGCTATTCTCGTTACAGCCATATCGCCCTCCCTGTTAGATATTTTCGCTTTAGCTTTTCTTAATTATACTACAAAGTTGTATAATATAAATATGACGCGCGAAGAATTATTATCAATTGCTGAACAAAAATACGACGAAGTGCCAGTATTAGTTTTAGCGAGCGCAATTGATTACGCCACGGAAAAGCACGCTGGACAAAAGCGCAAAAGTGGCGAACCCTACATCAATCACCCATTGGCAGTGGCGGGAATTCTGATTGAATGGGGCATGGATATTGATACGGTTGTGGCGGGAGTTCTACACGACACCGTTGAAGATACTGACGCAACTTTGGATAATTTGGAAAGTTTGTTTGGGCGCGATGTGGCGTTTCTGGTGGATGGCGTAACTAAAGTTTCACAAGCTCGCGCCGGAATGCGAAATTTGGATAGTTATTTGCCGCACACGAAGGACAATTTGACCAAGTTGATGATTGCCGTGGGCGAAGATGTGCGCGTGATAATTATCAAGCTAGCCGACCGCCTACATAATATGCGAACGCTGCAATTTATGACGCCAGAAAAGCAGAAAAAAATCGCCAGAGAGACAATCGAGGTTTTTGCGCCGCTAGCCGACCGCTTAAATATGGGACGAGTTCGCGTTCAATTGGAAGAGCTGAGTTTTAGGTATTTGATGCCGAAAGCCTTTCAGGAAACCAAAAATTTGATGGACAGTCGACTGAAAAAATCGCAACGAAAATTGGATCACGTTCGCCGTGAAGTTGAAGCGCGACTGAAGGCAGAAAAGCTGGTTTTCCAGATGGATGGGCGCGTTAAGAGCGTTTATAGCCTGTTTAAGAAATTGGACAAAGTTGGCGATATCGATAAGATTTACGATTTGATTGCCCTAAGAATAATTGTCGATGATTTATCGACCGGCTATCTGGTTCTGGGAATCTTACACGATATGTATCAGCCTATGTACGAGAGGATTAAAGATTACGTTGCCAATCCAAAGCCAAATGGCTATCAAAGTCTTCACACAACCGTACAAACGCCGAGCGGACAAATTGTTGAATTCCAGATTCGCACCAAAGAAATGCACGAATACGCCGAGCGCGGATTAGCAGCCAGCTTCCATTATAATGAGCAAAAATTGACCGACGCCTATAAAAAAGGAAAAATCGGAACTATGCCAGCCGATTTGTCGTGGATTCGCGAACTTCAAGAAGCCGCCGCTTTAATTAGCGAAGGAAAGCGATTTGACTCCAACAAATTCCGAATGAAGCTGTTTTCTGATAGGATTTTCGTATATTCACCAAAGGGCGACATTTACGATTTGCCTCGCGGGGCATTTCCCTTGGATTATGCCTACCGAATTCACTCCGATATCGCAGCGCGCGCAAGCGGTTTTAAGATCAATGGCGTAATGAAACCATTCAATTACAAATTGAGGCACGGCGACACAATTGAAGTCTTAACAAGCAAATCCGCTCGTCCAAAACCAGATTGGCGGGACGTCATAATTACACCACACGCCAAAGATAAATTACGCCTACAATTATCCCACTCAAACGGCATCTTACAACAATTAACTGGCGGCGTTTCCTCGTTCTTCCGACACAAGTAACGCTCGCCAGTCTCTCGGCTTTAATCAATAATCAAACGCGATTTATTTTTCGTTCCAACGAGTAATTGACTCGCGGATAATTTGCTTTGCCCTTTCTACGTCGCCGAAGCCCTTAACTACAGTTGAGCCAGGCTTCTTCAAGTCCTTGTAGTGATTGAAATGGTGTTCAATTTGTTTCAACAATTGTGAAGGTAGATCTTCTAGTGAGTTGATTGCGTTGCCAGTGTTTCGGTCGTCAGCCGGAACAACGATAACCTTGTCGTCAACTTCATTATCGTCAACAAATTCCAACACGCCGATAACTTTTGCTTCCATAAAAATACCGGTCGTCAACGGTTCGTCAGTGATAATTAGCGCATCCAATTCGTCGCCATCTTCATCCAAAGTCTGTGGAATGAAACCGTAGTTTGTTGGCTTTGCAAAAATAGCTGGCTCAACACGATCCAACTGCATCACTGCAAGCTCACGATTCCACTCGATCTTATGACTTGATCCCTGTGGAATCTCAACAACTACATTTACGATGCCGTTTTCGACATCACCAGGTGTTAAAATTTGATTAAAATCTGCCATTTTTTACTCCTCTCTGGCCTTTTCTTGTAAATATTCACGAATCTGCAGCGCTGCCACCGCACCTTCACCAACCGCCGAAGCGATTTGCATAGTTGCCCCCGAGCGCACATCGCCAGAAGCAAAAACGCCAGGAATATTAGTGTGCAAATGCTCGTCAGTAATGATGTGTCCGCCCAAATCCAACTCAACATCCGAGTTTATCAGGAATTGCGTGTTCGGAATTAGCCCAATAAACACAAACAATCCGTCAGCGGTAAATTCTTTCTGCTCGCCGTTTTGGGTCGACTTAACACCGTAAAACTTATCGTCCTTGACAATAATTTCATCAGTCGTTGCACCGATGTGAACGGTAATTTTTCCATCATCGACATACTTCTGCAAATCTTTTTGCAAAATGTCACTGGCGCGCAATTTACTGCGAACCAACAGATCAATATGACTAGCGTATCGCGTCAAAAATATCGCCTCTTGTACTGCTGAGTTTCCGCCACCAACAACGATTAGATTTTTATCACGATAAAACGCGCCGTCGCAAGTCGCACAGTAATGCACGCCTCGACCATATAATTCGTCTTCGCCCGGAACGCCTAATTTGCGATGATTCGAGCCAGTCGCTAGCAAAACTGACTTCGCGCGGACAGATTGACCGTCAATTGTCAGCTCCAACTCGCCATCAACTTGCTTCAATTCCGTCACGTCGCCATACTCAATCTTCGCACCAAATCGCTCCGCCTGTTGCTGCAATTCAGATGCCAACTTCATTCCAGTAACACCTTCAGCAAATCCAGGATAATTGTCAATTTGATCAGTAATCGCCGCCATTCCGCCGACCACGCCACGCTCATATAACGTCGTGTCGACATCTTCGCGCGACAAGTAAATTGCCGCCGTTAACGCGCTTGGACCAGCGCCAACAATAATAACATCTTTAGACATTGAAACCTCGCGATCGATAATATTGCTTCATCACTTCTGGCATCTCTGGCTCTGGAATATCGGCTGGCTTTTCAATAGCCATCACCACGAACTTAAGCGGAGAATTTGCAGGGATTTTATCACCCTGAGCTTTGTCACCGTAAGCCTTGTTGGCTGGAATTGTTAATTCACGCACGCCGCCAATTTTCATACCAATCAAACCCTCTTTCCAACCCTGAATAACCGCGGTATTTGCCGGGCCATCCATATTGAGCGGAGCTTTCAATTTGCCGTCAGCGATTGATTGATCGAAAATCTCACCCTTAGCGTTCCAGCCAATGTAATAAACAGCCAATTTGGTGTCGTCCTTAACTTCAGCGCCTTCGCCCTCAACCAAATCTTCCTTAACAAGCTCTTTCACGTCACCAGCTTCAAACGCACCAACTCGTGAGCTAAATTCAGAAAACTTGCCGTAATATTTTTGGCTCAATTCATTAGCCTGAGCCTCTACTTTCTTTTTTCGCTCGTCAGTAGCCTTGGTGTATTCATCCTGAGCTTTCTTAAACGCGGCTTGGTCTTTGGCTTCATTTCCAGGAGCTACCATCATAGCGACAAATCCGCCAACGGTCCCCAAAAACATCATGCCGGCAATAACCCAAATACCTATTCTCTGGCCTTTTGTAGTTGCCATATTCCTCCTTTATTTACCTTTCAATTATAGCAATTTTTATCAAGCGCAACAAATCACATTAAACCTGAGCGGCGTCAAATTCTTCCGCAGCCATAGCGGCAATCTCCTCAATAATCGGCGCAATGTCTTTATCTTCCAGAGTACGCTCAGCGCTCGTAAACTTTACATTCAAAGTTACAGTTTTTGTCGAATCGTCATTTTTTGGCTGATATATCGCAATCGGCGTTATGTCAATTTGTAGCTCACCGTGTTTTTTCGCAACTTCTTCAGCGCAAGCATAAACCTTCACATAATCAACATTCGAATCCATTTTCAATGAAATGTCTCTGGCAGTCGACGGAAAACGACTTAACGGCTGGTAATTATAGCCCTGATTTTTACTCAGATTTTCCTGCAATTTCTCAATGTCAATAGAAAACGCTGCCGTATAATCTGGCAATTTGAAATTACGTCGAGCAGACTGAACCGGCTCGCCAACAATCCCCAAATTGTCGCCGTTCTTCGCCACAATCCAAGCGCTGCGTTTCGCATCAAATAGCGCTGGAACGTCGCTGTCAGATTCCGAAATCTTTACAAAATCAACCTCAATACTCAAATCCTTCATCAGCCTTTCAGCAATTTTCCTCACCTTGTAAAACGGCGCGCCAGCTTGAGGTTTTTTATTCGCATAAACTCCGTCAATGAAAGTCTTTTCAATCGGCAAATTCTCATCGTTAAATCCTAATTTCTTATCGTGAATTTTGCCAATTTCAAACAGCATAAATTCGTCATGCCCAGATTTTATATTGGCGTGAACTTTATCCAGCAAACTCGGCAAAATGCTAATTCGGTAATATTGCAAGTCTGGACTAAGTGCATTACTCAAGCGATACACACGGCTCGGATCTTGCTCGGAATTTTTCAAAACTCGCTCATGAACAAAGCTATATGTCAAAACTTCGTTCGCTCCAGCTCGCGACAAACTTTGACGAATTCTCTGTTTCAATTCACGACGCTCATTCTTCGGCGCAGGCTTGATGCTTCGCTCTGGCAAATGACGCGGCAATCTATCAAAGCCATACAGTCGCCCAACCTCCTCAACAACATCCTCAGGAAGCTCAATATCAGTCCGCCAAAATGGACTGTAAACCATCACGCCAGCTTCGCCATATTTATTACCGTCGTCAACGATAAATTCAACATTCTTTAGTAGTGCCTCAATCTCATCCTCGGCAAAGTCAACGCCCAGACGTTCTTCGATAAACCTTTTAGGAATCAACAATCCACCGTGCCAGTGCTTACCATCGACCAACACTTGTCGCAATGAAGAATGATTCTTAAATAGCATAGGACTAGCTTGCTCACCACCAACCATACCAATTAGCCATTTTAAGACAGGGTCAATTTGTGCTGGCGACTGCCCCTTATTAAACCTAGTCAGGGCATCGGTGAAAATCCCGTGACGCATAGCCGTGCGACGTAGCGCGTACATATCAAAATTGGCACATTCAAGGACAATGTTCTTCGTTTCAGCCGAAACTTCCGTATTAACGCCGCCCATAATTCCAGCTAGCCCAATCACACCTTCGCCATCAGCGATAACAATATCGCCAGACGTCAATTCATATTCCTTGCCGTTAAGCAAACCAACCTTCTCGCCACTGCGCGCCATTCGCACGCCAAGTTTATGCCCGCGCAACTTGTCGTAATCATAAGCGTGAGTTGGCTGTGCCGTCATAAACATCACGTAGTTTGTCGCGTCAACGATATTATTGATAGGCTTTCCGCCCATCGCCACCAATTGGCATTGCAGCCACAACGGACTTGAATGAATATCTACATTTTTTATAGCAATCACAGAGAATGCGGGCGCAAGCTCATTAGCTTCATTAAATACTTCAAGCTCTAAGCTATCGCTATCTGCGAATTCTTGAATAGCATTATACCAGTCAGGACTATTAAACTGCTGATGAAAAATGCCAGCAATTTCGCGCGCCACACCGAGTTGTCCAAAACAATCCGGCCTGTGTGTAAACATCTTATTTTCAATTTCCAGCACGTAATCGTCCAGTCCAAACACTTCCGAAAAACTCGCGCCAGCCTGAAGCGTAACACCCGCCGGAATATCACACTCATTGATCTCAATAATTCCCTCATGATCCGCACCAATCGCCAGCTCATCAGCTGCCGCCAGCATACCCTGACTTAGAATTCCACGCAGCGGTCGCGCATCCAGCACGAAAGGCTCGGCGTCATCAAAACTTGCTGGGAC
Source organism: Nanosynbacter sp. (assembly GCA_015257705.1). Lineage (GTDB taxonomy): Bacteria > Patescibacteriota > Saccharimonadia > Saccharimonadales > Saccharimonadaceae > Nanosynbacter. Next base: position 2,080 of record JABZJR010000027.1, on the reverse strand, counting down.
GGTGCTTTTTGGCGGCAACCAAATTGCCCACATATCAGCATGAACATTCGGCGCACCGCAAACCACTTGCACGTAACCATTGTCATCTCGCGGGACGTCTTCTACGCCGCCATCGTCAATTTTAGTCACACTCAAACGATCCGCATTCGGATGCTTTTCACACTCAACAACCCGCACAATGCGCGCGCCACCATATTTGGCTTTCAGGTCAATCACTTCCTCGACACCACCAAGCTGCTGATTTACCCGCGACACCAACTCATCAACTGATGGCAACTCAAAATTAATCAATTGTTTTATAAGATTTAAGCTAACTTTCATACTAACATAATTATATCATTTTACTGGCAAGTAATCGACCTTAGAAAACTACAAATTACCAAGGTAAAATTGCTCTAGGGCAAAATACAGCCGTCCTTGAGCGGGAGAGAGACGATCCTCGAAGACACCACTCTTCACACTTGGAGAAGGGTCATTCCCTGAACTATAATATAGCTATGAACTACGATAGATATCTAGAATTGCAGACCCGCCTAGAATGGTTTTACGATTTTCATCCAGAGTTTTTTAATAATATTTCACCCGAACAGAAGAAACTGCTACAGAATACATTCTTGTACGATATGCCCGACGAACACTATCCGAAGTTGTTGCGGGATTTTTATGATAAGAATATTAATAACCAGCCAACACTTCAGAATAATATGCTCTTAGCGGTAGATACTTTATATGAAGCGGCGGGAGCTGGAAGCTTGTTTGATTATGATAAATAAAGCTTTTCTTCACACAAACACACCGCCAAGCTTATAAGATATAGTTTAACTTCCATACTGATATAATAAACTCATGATTCACAACTTATATTCAGCATATTCTTTACCAGCGAACCACGACACGTGCCACCTGTTTGAGCATTTGATCATTAGGCGATTCTTAAAGAAAACGGAAAAAGCTGGCGGTAACCGGGCTTTCGTTGGAGAGTTGGATGGCACGACTAGCGAATCAAGCGTATTTTTTACGTCCGCACTATTCACAAGTGAGTCTAACACATTACTTGAAGAAATCATCAACGATATTACACCTTTTGAGGAGCCTCTTATTCAACAGTCCATCTCGCACATAGAAGCCGAGATGAAATCCAACATTGATATAACGGACATGACGCTACTACAAGAACAGCTCGCTCTTTGTCAAAAATATTTTATCGATAGTCAAAAAACCACTCCCAGCAATTCATACCCAAAATCTAAGATTTCTCCTCTTAAAATCAGCCATAGTCCGAAGGATTTTACAGACGTTAAGATTGATATAGAAATTGCTGACGCCAGCGATGAATTGACTGCCGCATTTTTCTGCACATACCCAATACTTTTAGAACTAGTGCGCGGCATTTGTTTCGATAAAATCTCATCCTACCCATCCAGCCCCGGACAGTTTATAGCGTACTATGACGGAAATTACACCAGCCAAACCTACACCGTAAAAAATACAGACCTTGCTCGACTGAGCTCAAGTGAAACTATACAGACATATTTACAAAGCTTTAACATATCCTCGCACGCAACCGACCTAAGAAACCTTGCCGAAGCCTTCACGTCTGACCCATTTTATATTTCAGTGCCCATATATTTTTATCAACAAACCGCCACACCACTATCCAGAAATGACCTAGCGAAAACTATAAACGTCGCAAACATGAACACAATCCTAAAACAAGTAAAGGCGACGATAGTCCTGGACTATTAGCTCTAGCTGATTTTCTAGCAGATAAAAGATTCTGAAGAAGAAATATTAACACCGCCAATATACAAGCTTACCGACAAACCCTAAACTCAATACCAATCACTCCATAAATCTTTTGGTCTTCAATAGAATAAAATTCAGAAATTTGATTTTCTAACCATTCGACATTATCACCGCCGAACTTTCGCGGATTATTGTGAGAAAATAAGTCACGAAATGTCGCGTATCTCAGCAAACCAACAACCTCAGCGGTAACAGTTTGCTCGGAATTATCTCTATTTGTAAAAATAATCCGATCTCCAATCTGGATTTTCTGTCGTTTGGTATCATATAGTCG
>JABZJR010000026.1 GCA_015257705.1 Nanosynbacter sp. | reverse complement strand
CATTAGTAGTTTCTTGAATAGAGTACTGGAGCTTATTGCTATTGATTCCTTGAGAATTATTTACTATACTGACGCTAAGAACCACCGGAACTAAATCGCCTTAATTGAGCGGTTCGCCGGTGTTCTTTTTATTGTTAAAAGCGTATACTAGTTTGCCTTTCAACTGTAGGCTGGTCTGAAATAACTTTAATTGCTAATCCATTGCCCAAAACTATTAAATAGCGTCGGCTTATACCAACTCAACACTAGGCTTTTCCACAAAAATGTGGAAAAGTTTTTATTTGATGCAAAAATGGGTAAAAAGTCATAAAAAGGGCTTGCAAGTGGGTAGCTGTGGGTAGTATAGTGGAGTCAGTGGAACGAAAGTTGATGGAAAATCACCAACAAAAACAAACATCCACTACAAAAAAACAACTAATCTACCACGGAGGAAGGACGACGTGCAGACAGATTACTTTGAGCGTAAGTTGGACGACAAGCGACGCTTGACAATTCCAGCTGAACTCAGGGCAGAATTTGCGTCAGGCGTTGTACTAACTCGCGGGTTTGGCAAATATCTCCACTTGTATCCACAGCAGATCTGGGATCGGGAAGTGGAAAGCGCTCTAACTGGAAGTATTCTGGACGAGCGAGTTGCCGACTTGAACGTTAAATTCCGACGAGGTAAAACCGCATCGGCGCTCGACCAAAAACAAGGACGAGTGACGATTGAGCAGCATTTGCTTGACTACGCTGGAATTGACAGAGAAGTCGTTGCTGTGCGAGCAGGGGAATATTTTCGGCTAATAGCGGCCGAGAATGCGGAATAGTAGATTAGCTAAGCACTTTAACAATTAAAACCTCTCGAGATCAACTATCTGGGTATTTGAAAATGGCATGTGGCAATTTGCTCCACATTAAAAACGGCAACGCACCTTCCTCAAACACCTCCCAAAAAAAACTCCACCTCACACATAAGTCTCTTTGGAAAACATGGTTGTTACTGACAATCAACAAATTTCCACTCTAAGACAACAAAAACAAACAAAACACAAATACAAAAAAGCCAGAATTAAATATCCAGTTAGGTGATCTCGAGCATTATTTCTGTATAATGGAATAATGATGAGTATTAAAGAACATCCACCACAGTCGGAAGAGTCTAGGACAGACGAACCGATTCATGTTCCCGTACTTTTGGAGATAACCCTTAGCAAGCTGCAGCCAGTCGAAGGTGAGTCGTATCTCGATTTGACGGCTGGCTATGGCGGCCATGCTAGGGCATTCTTAAATAGGACGGATAATTACTTGAACTCAGTGTTAGTAGATCGCGACGAAAACGCGATTAAGACATTGGGCGATTTGGCTGAAAAAGGCGTGACTTTAATTCACAAAGATTTTGTGAGTGCAGCGCAGGATTTGGTCAGGCAGGGGCGTAAGTTTGACGTGATTTTGGCTGATTTGGGGGTGTCGTCACCGCAGCTTGACAGAGCAGAGAGAGGTTTTTCGTTCAGATTTGACGGTCCGCTAGATATGCGGATGGACAATCGGACGGAAATCACAGCGGCAGATATTGTCAATTCGTATTCGGTTGATGATTTGACGCAGCTGATTATTCGTTACGGCGAGGAAAATCCCGGACGAGCAAGGCGAATTGCACAGGCAATTGTAAAAGCTCGACCAATTCAGGGAACGACTGAGCTGGCTGATCTGATCAAGCAAACCGTTGGTCGCGGTAGCATGAAGCATCATCCTGCGACTCGTACCTTTCAGGCGCTACGCATTGAAGTCAATCGCGAACTTAAGCTGATTGAAGAACTATTGCCACTTTTGCCACGCTTACTTAATAAGGGCGGGCGAGTAGGAATAATTAGTTTTCATAGCTTGGAAGACAGATTGATCAAGCGTTACTTTTCGGAGCAAGCAACGGCTGGCTATGAGGCTGAGCTGATTGTTCCAGAGAAAAAACCGGTGTCTGGAACTGAAGATGTTCACAATCCGCGTAGTCGAAGTGCAAAGTTTCGATACGCCGTGAAAAAATAAAACAAAAAGAAGGAGGCACAATATGCCAATCCACATCAAAGTAGAATTCCAGAATACAGACAAGGCAGAGACTGTTTCAGTACGCCGCGGCTAAACTAAAGCGTATTCCGGAATATACCTTATAGAAACCAGCCTGTCTTTAACGGGCGGGCTGGTTTGTTATGTTAAATACAAATATAAACATAAAAGATAGAGACAAATGACAAACACCACCACATTTACTTCACGACGTTCACACGGTCAATTGCGCCGAAATCAGAATTCTACACGTTTTCAGTCTCAGGTCAAACTTGGTCCTGTTGCTCATACAGTGCTAGTTGCATTGATGATTACAGTACTGGGCTTGATTTATCTTACTCAGGCAACCAGACTTACAGCTTACGGCTATGAAGCTCAGAGTCTGGATACGAAAATCACCGAACTAAGCGCAAAAAAGTCAGAATTGGAAGTGCAGAATGCGCGTCTGACGGCGTTAGAAAAGGTGAAGAATAGCAATGTCGCTTCAGCTATGACAACAACTGAAACGCATTACGCACAATAGTGATATAATAGGATAAGCAATATGCAGCGGCTTATTCGTTCAAGAACCGGTTGGTTGGCCATCGCTTTACTAGTAGTGATGGCGGCTTTTGTGCTGCGATTATTTCAATTGCAGGTTTTGCAATATGGCAAATATACGGAATTAGCGCGAGCGAGTCAGCAGCGTCAATTTATCATTCCTGCGGAGCGCGGGAAAATTTACATGATGGACGGGAAAACGCCAGTTCCTGTGGTGCTTAATCAGGCGGTCTATACGGTGATTGCGGATCCGCAGTCGATTGACGATAAAGAGCGGAGTCAGCTTGTTGATAGCCTGAGGGAAATTGCTGGCGGTGAAATGACGGAAAATGTATCCGAAAGGCTTAATAATAAAAAGTCGCGCTATGAAGTTTTGGCGAAAAATATTACCAGAACTCAGGCGGAAAAATTGAAAAAGAAAAACTTTGCGGGCGTGTTGTATCAGCAAAGTTCTATTCGAAATTACCCTGAGGGCGAACTGGGTGCGCACGTACTTGGATTTGTGAATGCGGCTGGCGAAGGTCAATATGGCGTCGAAGGCTCTTTGGATAAGCAACTTAAGGGTCGGGACGGGCTATTGCAATCTGTAACTGACGTGAGGAATATACCTTTGACGGTTGGAAAAAATAATATGCGAATCGAGGCGAAATCTGGCGACAATTTGGCGCTGACGGTGGACAGGAATATTCAGAATCAGACTGAATTGGCGTTGAAAAAGGGAGTCGAAGCAGCTGGCGCTACCGAGGGAAGTGTGATTGTTATGAATCCAAAAAACGGCCAAGTTTTGGCAATGGCGAATTATCCGACTTATAATCCGGCGGATTTTGCTAAGCAGAAAAATGGGTCGGTGTTTGTGGATAGCGCGTCGATGGTGCCGTTTGAGCCGGGATCGATTATTAAGTCCTTTAGTTTCGCTACGGCAATTGACAAGGGCGTTATTACTCCGTCCAGCACGTATAATAATACCGATTGTATTAAAGTCGCTGACCGCACGATGTGCAATGTCCTGAGAGGTTTGGGCGGTCCAATGACGATTCAAGGCGCGTTTAACAATTCGCTCAACGTTGGTACGATTACCGCGATTCGAAAATTAGGAAATGGCTCTCAGATTAATTTGCCGGCTCGCCAGACTTTGTACGAATATTATCACGATAAATTTGGCTTTGGCGCCAAAACCGGAATTGAGCTGGGCGAGGCTTCGGGCTATATTTATCCGCCAGATAGCGCTGAGGGAAATGAGGTTCGTTATTCAGCCATGACTTACGGTCAGAGTATGAACTTGACTATGGTTCAAGTTGCGGCTGGATTTTCGTCGCTAGTTAACGGTGGTCAATATTACAAACCGACCATTCTCGTCGGCACAATTGACGAATCTGGCAATCTGAAATCGTCGGAAAATAAAGTTATTCGCCAAACCGTAAGCGATGGCACGTCATCGCAGATGCGAACGATGTTAACGACGGCGCGCCGATCTTCATTCTTGTCAAAGAGTGACAAATCTGGCTATGAAATTGGTGGAAAAACTGGTACTTCTGAAGCGGTGGTTAATGGCGCTTACACTCAAAAGGAAACGATTGCTACATATATTGGTTATGGCGGTGGAAAAAATGGCGCCGAATATGTCATAATGGTACGTGTAGCGGCTCCGGGAAGAGGGATTAACTTACAGGGAAATCTCCATGCCGGACCAATTTTTACAGATATATCCAATTGGATGATTGATTATATGAAAATAGCACCAAAGGAATAAATATGGGAATAGCTCTGCAGACAGTAACTAATGAATTAACGCACGTGTTTTTACTGAGCGTCGGCGCGTTTTTACTAGCGATGTTTTTAACGCCAATTTATACGTTTTTCGCTTATCGATATCGCTTCTGGAAGCGTCAAAGGTCAGAAAGCACTGATGGTAAAAAGCTAAAGGTTTTTGCCAAATTCCAAGCGGCAAAATTGCGGCGAAACATTCCGACGATGGCTGGGGTGATTGGCGTAATCTCAATTTTCGTGGTGACGATTTTCTTCAATCTAGACCGAGCTCAGACCTGGCTTCCTCTGGCGGCGTTGGTTGGTGGCGGAATTGTTGGGCTAATTGACGACATCATCAATCTGCGTGGTTTGGGTGGCGGCGCGGCTGGACTTCGTAGTCCAGTGAAGTTTGCGCTGATCACGTTGATTGGCGTGGTGCTTGGTTGGTTTTTCTTTGCCAAACTGGGCGTGGCGAGTTTCCACGTGCCGTTTGTGGGTGAGGTGAATATTGGTTGGTTGATAGTTCCTTTGTTCGCATTTGCGGTGGTGGCTACTGGTAACGCTGTTAATATTTCTGACGGGATGGACGGGCTGGCAGGCGGGCTGCTTGGTATTAGTTTTGGGGCGTTTGGTGTGATTGCTTTATTGCAACAACATGTTATATTGGCGGGATTCTGCTTTACGGTTGTCGGTGTGCTTTTGAGCTATTTGTGGTTCAATATTTATCCCGCTCGATTCTTCATGGGTGACGTTGGAAGTTTTGCTTACGGCGCGTGTTTGGGCGTTGTGGCGATGTTAACCGATTCGTTATTGCTGCTTCCTGTGATTGGCTTACTATTTGTAATTGAGGCGGGATCGAGCTTGACTCAAATCGTCAGCAAGAAGCTGTTTAAAAGAAAGATTTTCTTATCTGCGCCGATTCATCATCACTTGGAGGCGATTGGCTGGCCGGAAACTAAAGTGACGATGCGCTTCTGGGTTATTGGTTGCGTGATGGCGTTTATCGGCGTGATGCTGGCGCTCGCTGGAGGTCATATTGCGTAATTCGATCGCCAAAAATCGTCAATCTATCGCTCAGCCGGTTCGAAGTCACCGGCCGATGTACCAGATTGTGCTTTATATGGGACTTTTGCTACTACTTGGGCTGATTGTTATGTATGCGTTGGGACCGCAGCGCGCTAACGTGATGAATTATGCTTACGGCACGAGTTATAGTGATACGTATTTCTTTGGCAAACAGCTGACGAGTGTGCTTATTGCTGTCGTGGCTTTTTCTGCGTTTTATTTTACACCGTACAAATGGTTTACGGGTGAGAGATCAAAATACATTCTCTACGCTGGATTTGCGCTATGTATTTTACTATTTCTCTCGGGCGCGGTACTTCATTTGTCGTTTGCGCAAGAAACTAACGGTGCGTATCGATGGTTCCAATTGGGCGTACTGGGAAGTTTCCAGCCGTCGGAATTGCTCAAATATGGCGTGCTATTGTTTTTGGCGGGATTTTTAGGGCGGCGGTCGCAACAGGGAAAATTAAACGACATCCAAGAAACTATCATTCCGCTGGGCATTATTTCCGGATTGTCGCTGCTGATGATTGTGTTTTTGCAAAAAGACTTGGGAACGGGAATCTCGTTGATAGCGATTATCTTATCAATGATTTTGGTGGCTGGAATTGATTGGAAGATTTTCAAGAAGATTCTGGCGATTGTTGCACTTTGTGGTTTGGTGATGATTTTTACGTCGCCGCACCGAATCGAGCGTGTGATGACTTTCGTGCAGGGCGATAGTCATAAAGGGACGAGCAGCCAGGAGAATAAGAATTATCACATTCAGCAGGCCAGAATTGCGATTGGTTCTGGCGGGCTTTTGGGGCTTGGAATCGGTAAGAGTGTTCAGGCGACAGGATATCTTCCAGAGGCGACCAACGACTCAATCTTTGCCGTCATGGGAGAAACGTTTGGCTTTGTCGGTTTAATGGCTATATTGGCGCTATTTACAGCGTTGCTACTATCAATTTTGCACGTAGCCGCGAGACTTCCGAACGTGACGTTGCGGCTAATTGTGGCGGGAATTTTTGGCTGGATCGCTTCTCACGTGATACTGAATATTGCCGCAATGACAGGATTAGCGCCACTTACCGGAATCCCATTGCCATTATTAAGTTATGGCGGTACAAGTATGTTGTTTATTGCGGCAGCGCTCGGTTTAGTTTTCCAAATTTCCAAATATACGTCACATAAAGCATTAGAGGAGGGTGAAAGTGGCCAAGATCTTAGCGGTCGGCGGCGGCTCAGGCGGACACGTTACGCCAGTGGTAGCCGTATTTAGAGAATTACAGAAAGCTGGTGATCACGAGCTTCGTTTTTGGTGCGATAAAAAATTTGGCGCCAGCGCACGCGGGATTTTTGCTAAGTTCGATGAGAATATTCCGGTCGATTTGATTATTGCTGGAAAATTGCGCCGATATCACGGAAAAAGTATCTCGTTTCATCTATATCCGTCAATTTTATTCCCAAATTTACGTGACGGTTTTAAGGTGATGGTTGGATTTTTCCAGAGTTTATTTAAGCTTATGAAGTGGCGTCCAGACGTTATTTTCATTAAGGGCGGATATGTTTGTTTGCCGGTTGGCTATGCGGCTCGGCTATTAAGAATTCCGTTGGTTTTGCATGATTCTGACGCGCATCCAGGTTTGACGAATCGCTTGCTGAGCCCCTTCGCAAAAGCTATCGGCACGGGTGCGCCGCTTGAATATTACAATTATCCACCAGAAAAAGCTTCATATGTTGGCATTCCAGTTGCGCCAGAATTCCATCCATATTCTGAGGCTGAGAGGAAAGAACTGAAGGAAAAATTAGGCTTTAATGTCAATAAACCGCTAGTTGTTATTACTGGCGGTGGACTCGGAGCCGGGCGAATTAATTCCGCGATTGTGGCAATTAGGAAAAACCTGCTTTCTGAGGCTTCGGTATTTTTGATATCGGGAAATCAGCAATATGAAGAAATTCTCAAGCAAACCGACGAGCGGGAGGGCTGGCGATTGCAGGCGTTTGTTCACAACGGAATGGCGGAAGTTTTGGCGGCGGCGGATATAGTCGTGACCAGGGCAGGGGCGACTACTCTTCTGGAATTGGCGGCGCTACATAAACCGACAATCATTATCCCTAACGGTCATTTGACGGGCGGGCATCAATTGAAAAACGCTAAGGTTTATCAGGACGCATTGGCGGCGTTGATAGTTTCCGAAGATGAGCTAGATAAGGACAACCAAATCTTGGCACGAAAAATAATTGGCGTATTAAAATCTCAGAAAATTCTTAAAGGTCTGGGCGATAACTTCGGTAAATTTGCCAAGCCAAACGCGGCTAAAGATATGGCGAAGATTATTCTTACTACAGTGCGAAGGCAGGGTAGGCGAAAGTGAAATTCCCCTTCTCTAAGAAAAAATCGGACGAGAATCTAAGTCGTCGAGAAATCGCGGCGCGTCGTCGGACTGAGAGTTACGATGATTTGCCCGCCCAATCGTATCGTCGGAACAGGATGCTTAATAGCCGCCAAACGTCCTCTCCTTTGGAGACTTCCGAGAGACTCGAGACGCACGAATTGGTGAAAAAACGTCGCCGTGTAATGCGGAAAATGCTTGCGACTGCGGTAAGTCTGCTTATTGTGATATTCCTTTTGTTTCAATTGACAATCAATATTTCAATCCAAACCCCCGACGCAAAAAGTTCCAGTAACGCTAATAAATACGTGGGCGTTCTTAATGAATATTACAGTGTTCATCCGGCGGAGAGGTTTCGGTTTTTCCTCAATAATAATGACGACTTAAAGCAATTCTTTTTACAGAAAGCTCCTGAGGTAAAAAATATTCGCGTGGAGGGAGATTTTCTGGCACGATCAGCTGTTAAGTTGACGTTTAGGCAGCCGGTGGCTCAGTGGTCTTCTGGGGATAAGATTTATTTTGTTGATGATAGCGGTGTTACTTTTGAGCAAAATTATTTTGCCGCACCTACGGTTGCTGTTCGTGATGAGAGCGGTCTGCCGACTAGAGGTGGTCAAGAAGTTATCAATCGTCAATTCTTGAGCTTCCTTGGTCAAGCTGTGTCTGAATTTTCGCAACATAAAATGAATGTTTCAGAGGTTATTCTGCCAGCTAATACTGTGCGTCAAGTCTGGTTTAAGGTCGAGGGCAGGGAAACCCAGATCCGTATGACGGTGGATAGATCTGCTCAAGCTCAGGTTAAACAGGTGATAGCTACTTTGAATTATTTGGATAATAACGGCGCTAAGCCAGGGTATATAGACGTCAGGGTAGATCAGAGGTCGTTCTATAAGTAGGGTGGTCAACTTCTCTTCTGGATAGAGTAAGTTCTCTTTTTGTTCTATTACTGTATGGCGTAGAAAATATATATAACAATATAAAAA
>JABZJR010000025.1 GCA_015257705.1 Nanosynbacter sp. | reverse complement strand
CTACAGTCTTTAATCGACAATTTACAAAAAGGCGTGCCAATTTCCGCGCTGTCAGATGTGGATTTTGAGGCAATTTCCGACCTCCACCTTCTTACCGCCAAACCCGTTATTTACGCATTTAACGTTGACGAGGAAGGACTGAACAATTCCGATCTACAGAGCCAATTGACTGAACTCGTAAGTCCCGCAAAAACCGTCTTTGTCTGCGCAAAACTGGAAGAAGAATTGAAGGGTTTATCTGAAAATGACGCCAAAGAGTTATTAGAAAGCTACGGCGTCAAGGAAACTGGACTCGCCAAACTTATTCATGCAGCCTACGATACGCTCGGACTACAAAGCTACTTAACTGCGGGCGAAAAAGAAGTTCGCGCTTGGACAATTCACAAAGGCTGGACTGCCCCGCAAGCCGCAGGCGTTATTCACTCGGATTTTGAGCGCGGATTTATTGCTGCACAAATTGTCGACTTTAACGATTTAGTCGCTGCAGAATCAGAAGTTAAGGCTCGCGAAAACGGCAAAATTCGCACCGAAGGAAAAACTTACGTCATGCAACCAAATGACGTCGTTGAATTTAGGTTTAACGTTTAGCTAATTTCAATTTGTAAAATCGCTCGAGATTGCCCTTACTGCCAGCCACTTCACTATCTTTTTTATCTAAGATAACAAAATACTTTTTCGCCCAATCTTCAAAGTCGGACAAAATCTGCCGACGAACTTTATCGTTTTTAATAATTCCCTTATTAACCTGATGCCGCCCCGCTTCGAATTGAGGTTTCACCATAGCAATCAACATCGTATTCGTGTTCATCAAATTTTCTGCCACGTGCGGCAAAATTTCCCTCAGAGATATAAACGACACATCGCCCACGATAATGTCAATTGCTTCATCAGCATAAAAATCACGAATATCGGTCTTTTCGTGAAGAGCAATTTTTGGATTCGGTCTCAAACTTGAATGGAGCTGATCCGTTCCAACATCAACAGCAAATACCTTTTTGGCGCCATGACGCAGCGAATAGTCAGTAAATCCGCCCGTACTCGAACCAATGTCCAGAACAGTTTTATCCTGAAAATTAAGATGAAAATACTCCGCTACGCTTGCCAGTTTTAAGCCGGCTCGCGAAACATAAGTTTCCTTCTTCTCGAGCTTTATCTCGTCCGAATCAGACACCATAGTCCCTGATTTCTGGACAATTTTCTTATTCAAAAAAACATAGCCCAGGCGAATAAAATTATCCGCCTGAGACCTTGTTGTCACCAAACCACGCTCGACCAGAGCTTTATCTAATCGCTGTTTCATTAAATATGACTATTTCTTTCGCTCGCGATATTCACCAGTGGATGTGTCAACGCTAATAATATCACCCTGCTTGATAAATGCTGGAACTTTGACAACTAGCCCCGTCTCCAAAGTGGCGTCTTTTAACACAGATGATGTCGTATCGCCCTTAACCACATCTTCCGTGTAGGTAACTTCCAGATATTTATTCTTTGGTAGTTCAACGTTAATAACTCGACCGTCGAAGAATTGAAGACTTAATTCGTCGCCTTCTTTCAGGTATTTACTGGCATCGTCCACGATTTCCGCAGCCAGCTCAAATTGCTCAAAGCTAGTCGGATCCATGAAATAGAATTTGTCGCCGTCGTTATACAAATATTGCGCAGTTTTATTATTTACTTCCGCAGCTTCAATTCGCTCTTGACCCTTGAAAGTCTTTGGAATAACACTTCCGTCAATTAGGTTTTTCAATTTCACGTTAACGATCGAACCGCCACGACCCATAACTTTTTGGCCGTATTCTACGACGCGATATGGCTTGCCGTCAATTTGACAAACTACGCCTTTTTTCAAATCAGTTGGCTGATACATATTTTCTCCTTTCCAATAAAATATCTCGCTGCCAAATATGTAATAGCAACGAGATATTGCGCATTAAACGTTCCTAGTTGCTAGTAACAAATGGCAACAAAGCCAAGTGGCGAGCACGCTTAATTGCTACTGCCAAGCTTCGCTGTTGCTTTTCGCTCAAACCAGTCTTGCTGATTGGTTCGATTTGACCGTAAACATTGATGTAACGTTGCAAAGTTTTTACATCTTTATAGTCAAAAATGATCGGTGGATTTTTCTTCAATTGTGCCATTTTAATCTCCTTATTAGAATGGAATTTCGCTTAGGTCAATTGGCTTATCGTCAATTTCCGTTACGACTTCCTCTTTTTTAGTAGTCTTTGGTGCTGCAGAACCTGAATTGTCGCCATTTGGACCGTCTAAGAACGTTACATCTGAAGCAGTAACTTCAATTCGGCTCTGCCTTTTACCAGTATCCTTATCTTCCCAGCTATCCTGTCGCAGTCGTCCCTGAACCAAAACTCGACGACCTTTGCTTAGATATTGCATTACCAAATCACCAAGTTTATCCCAGGCTGTGATATTGAAAAAGTCAGCCTGATCGTCTTGAGATTGTCGATCAACAGCAATGCTGAAACTAACTACGTTCTTGCCAGAAGCGGTTGTTCGCTGCTCTGGATCGCGCGTCAATCTACCCAACAAAATCACTTGATTGATACTTCGTGCCATATTCTATCCCCTCTTTTACCTTACGGCAGTTAGGCTTATTTACTTGATTCGCTTGAATCAGATTCTTCGTTGCGTGCTTTTTGCTCGCTTAATGCTTGACGAGTTTTTTCATCAGTTTTTACCAATAGGTAGCGCAAAACTTCGTCAGTAATATTAAGCGTATTTGAAATCTTCAACAAAGCTGGTGCTGGCAATTTAACCTCAAAACAAACGTAAACTGCAAAATCTTCACGCTTGATTGTGTAGGCCAATTTTTTCTTACCCCAGTTATCTTCTTTGATAATTTCACCACCGTTAGTAGTGATTAAACCGCGTACCTTATCCAACGCTGAATCTAGATTAGCCTCTAAATCCGGGTGAATAAGAACGGTTAGTTCGTATTCGTTCATGTTTCCTCCTCTGGAATCCATTTACGGATGCTTATGCTGTCTCACACAAGCTTAGGTTAATATTCAATTGCTATTATATCACTAAACAGCCCATATTGCCAATCTCACTACTGATGAGTCGTAGTAATCGCTATTCCGCCAGCAATTCCTCAAGCTCTTCTGGACTAGAAATCAAAACATCACGTGGCTTAGAACCATTCTGCGGACCAATGATCCCCCGCTCTTCCATTTCTTCAATAATTCGCGCTGCTCGCTGATAACCAATTCCCAGACGCGTTTGGAGCATACTTGTTGAGGCCTTGCGACGCTCAACCACCACACGAACCGCGTCCTTAAACTTATCGTCACCACCTTCCGATAAGTCCATTACGACGCCGCCCTTGCCGTCCAATTGAACTGGCTGAGCCACCACTTCGTCGTTGTACTGCGGAGCCATCTGCATACGCAAATGATCGGCAATTTTATTCACCTCATCATCTGTTACCCAGGCGCCCTGAATACGCCTTGGTTTGCTCATACTCGTTACGTAAAATAGCATATCTCCTTGACCCAATAATTTCTCAGCACCAGATTGGTCTAGAATCGTTATACTGTCAACCTGGCTAGCCACCGTAAAGGCAATTCGCGCTGGAACGTTCGCCTTAATCAAACCAGTAATCACGTTCACGCTCGGACGCTGCGTTGCCAATACCAAGTGAATGCCAACCGCTCGCGATTTCTGCGCCAAGCGAACAATTAGCGTCTCAACATCCTTTTTAGCCATCATCATAAGATCAGACATCTCGTCCACCACAATCACAATATATGGCATCGATCCATCTTCATGCTCCTGAACATTGCCATTTTCATCAGCAATTGCAATCTTCTTGGCACGAGACTGCAACCTCTTGTTATATTCCTTAATATTGCGGATTTTCTCGCCCGCCAACAATTTGTAGCGTCGCTCCATCTCATTCACTGCCCACTTCAAAGCTGAAATGGTCTTTTCCGGCTCGTTAATCACTGGCGTAAGAAGATGTGGAATATCAGCGTACGGCGCCATTTCAACTTGCTTCGGGTCGACCAAAATCAACTTCATGTCACTCGGACTATTGCGATACAGCAAGCTACACAGCAAAGTATTAATCATCACAGACTTACCAGAACCTGTTTGTCCAGCAATCAGCAAATGCGGCATCTTTCCCAGTTCACCCACAACAACTTGACCAGATATATCTTTACCAATCCCAAAACTCAAAGGATCACGAGCGGCAGCCCACTGTTTTGATGACAACGTACTTCGTAGTCGAACCTCGGCAGCCTTGCGGTTAGGCACTTCAATACCAACCGCTCGCTGACCAGGAATCGGCGCCTCGATCCTTAAACTTTGTGCTGCCAAATTAAGCGCAATGTTAGTTTCCAGCGCCGTAATTCGCGTCAATTTAACCCCACTTGGCGGCCTTAAGGTGTACTGCGTAACTTTTGGACCAACATTAATGTCGCCCATCGCCGCCTCAATATTAAATTCAGCCAACGTATCATGAATTATTTGGGCATTCTGGCGCGTATCTCCAGCATCAGCACCGCTTTCGTTCTTCTCTAATAGATCCAAGCTTGGCGCCTCCCAATTCGGATCACGAGTTGCCACCAAAGCCTGCTCTTCATTGACCTTCTCTGGTTTATCTACTTTCTTCAATAGACTCTTTTTCTCTTTGGCTGTATCAATTATTGGCACACCAGCGTTTAGCTTAATTTCTCCCAGGTCGGTCTTTTTCTCTTCTTCCGTCGGCTGAGCAATTGACGCTTTTTTCATAATAGAACGATTATTATCGTCTTCCTTAGTATTACTCTTAATCATCTCCCAGAGTTTACTGAAAACCGTAAACGGCGACGTTTGAGTAATAAATAGAACTGTTATAAACGCCAAAACCAGATAAATAATCACAGCAATTGCCGAATCTACCATTTTCAGTGTAGCCGTATTCAATATATCGCCCACAAATCCACCAGAATTCGGATGCGAAGCCGTCTTCATTAACCCAAACAATCCAGAAAACCACACAATTTCCAGAATTGCCGCAAATTTCACCACTGCGGGTAATTGATTCTCTTCCGCTCGGAAAGTCTCAACCGCCAAATAAATCAATAATATCGGCAAGGCGTACGCGGTGTAGCCAATAGTTTTTACGGTCGCCATATCAATCCATTGCAGAACCGGACCACCGACACCGAACCACGACACGACAAGTAGTAACGACAAAAGAATAAGCATCACCGCGCCAACTTGTGACCAAAAACCCGCCGGCAAACTATGCTGCGGCTTGGCTGGTGCGGATTTTTTCGTGCTCTTTCGTTTTTTTGCCATAATCGTTTTTATTATACACTGATTATACACTTATTAACAGATGTAAAAATCAATCTAACACGCTTTTATTATAGCACAATTTACCAGTAAAATCAATCTAGAACCCTAGTACGGGCGAGTATTCTGCCGCTCTCTGGCTTTTGTGTCGTTTGCTTCCGTATCTGGTACTTGGCGTTGAGGAAAACGACGACGCGGAGCAGTCGGAAGAGTCATTTTTGGCTCGTCTGAGACAGGCTTTTTACCGCGCGCTGGCGATTTCACGGCAGAATGTGTTGGCGTAGCTGCCGACTTAACAGATTTCAAGCCACCAACCTCATTTATCACCGGAATGACAATCGGTGTTCGGCGAGTCTGATCGTACAATATATGCGTAATCTCATCTTTAATTTCTTTTTTGATCACATCCAAATCATATTTGCCAGAAAAACTGCGTGCCGCTTTTTGCTTCAAGTATTGACGAATCATATTCATCAATTCCTCAGAATCGCGTAAGTAAATAAATCCGCGAGAAATAATATCTGGGCTAGTCAATAATCGTCCCGTGCCGCGTTGTACGGTCAACACCACAACAAACATTCCCTCTTGCGACATGTGAATGCGATCTTTCAATACAACCTCAGAAACAACCGCGCCAGTATCATCGTACATCACGCCACCAACGTGAATTCGCCCAGCCTTCTTTGCTTGCCTTTCAATATCAATTTCAATAATATCTCCAGCATCACACACAAAAATATTCTTACGAAGAATTCCACATTCCTTTTCCGCCAATCTAGCATTATGCACCAACATATGGAATTCACCGTGAATTGGCATGTAATAAGTTGGGTTAAGTGCGTTAATCAACTTGACATGATCGTCATAATAGCCGTGACCCGACAGGTGCAACGGACCGATTCCCGTCAGGTGAGTTTTACCGTTCTGAATGACGTCAGAACCCTCACGCATCAGACCGTCAACCGTTCGCACCACGCTTTTTTCATTGCCAGGAATTGGATTAGAGCTAAACACCACAACATCCGAACCCTTAATCTTCATATATTTATGAGCGCCCGTCGCCATGCGATTTAAGACAGCATTAAATTCACCTTGCGAGCCAGTACAAACTACAGCAATTTGATTATCTGGCAATTTAACAATATCTTCCATCTTCATAATGGTGTCTTTAGGAATCTTAATCGTTCCCGAACGCAACGCCACTTCCAGGTTTTGAATCATCGAGAATCCAGCAAACGCCACCTTGCGTCCGTGCTTATGCGCTTCCTCTAAGATTAATTGCAAGCGATGCACCTGCGATGAGAAACAACTTAAAATTACTCGACTATTACTAAACTTGTCCATCACCTGACCGATGGAATACTGAATATCAAACTCCGTATGCGTGTGTGTTCCAGCCGATTCACAGTTGGTCGACTCGTTCATAAACATCAAAATGCCTTCTTTTGAAGCCACTTCCGTAAGTCGCTCAAGGTCAAACTTCTGACCGTCAACTGGACTTTCCTCGAATCGCCAGTCACCAGAATCGACAATCACACCCATTGGAGTTCGAATAATCACCGCAGTAGAATCAGGAATTGAGTGGTTAACTCGCACCAACTCGATTGAAAAATGCTTAGAAACTTGAACAATTTCGTGACTCAGCGGATCCATCACTCGATAATCTGGCTTGAAATCCACTTCTGAATCGTCCATCGTTCGATCAAGCATACCAATCGTAAATTTAGAGCCATAAACTGGCGCTGGAATGCGATGAATGAAGTGACGGAACGAACCAATGTGATCAAGGTGTCCATGCGTAAATACGTGTGCCTTAATCTTGTGCTTATTCTCTTCCAGCCAAGTAATATCCGGCGTGATGTAATTGATGCCTGGATAATCACTGCCCGGGAATAAAAAGCCCATATCTACGATGATAATCTCATCATCATATTCGATGGCGTTCATATTCTTACCAATTCCCATTTCGCCCACGCCGCCAATTGGGATAATCCGAAGTTTCGGCTGACCACCGCGAACAGGTTTTGGTTGCATTTTGGCGCTAAATTGCTCACCGCCATATCCGTTGTAAACTGACTTGTTTACCGGAATATCAATCAAGTGCTGTGAAGCCCTGAGATTAACGTTCTCGCTTGTTCGTCGCTGAGCTCGGAAAACCTCACCTTTACGAGTAGTTGTGCTATTCAAAACTGCATTGTTGCTTTTCTTTGACTGCGGACGCTTATTGGCGTCGTCTTTTTGCGGTGTTGCTAGTCGCCGCTGACCCATATTGTTATACTCCTTTTTTATTACAATATAATTCAAAAACCAGGTATAGAGGTGAACTGACGTAAATTCCTCTAGTTAGTACTCTTATATTAGCAAACCGCTCATTTTTTGTCAAAGAACAATATTTTATAACAGAGGTCAATTAATCGTCGCCATCCACCGACGTGTGCGCGAATTTACGCTTGCCACGATAAGCGAAGAAGCCGATTGTCAATAAATTAGCCACCAACAAGAATCCAGCCAAAACCCACATACTGCCGCCGTAAAATGCGTTATCTAGCCCGCCCGAAATAGCCTGACGCAATGCACGAATCGAGTAAGTCATCGGCACTAGCGGATTAATTGTTTGGAAGAATCCGTTGGCAGTTTGGATTGGGAATGTTCCTTCACTGGAGCCCAATTGGAGCACCAAAAGAACCATCGCTAGGAATCGCCCTGGATTGTCCAAAACAATCACCAAAAGCGACACAATCGACATATACGCAAACGACGTCAGATAAATTGCCCCGATAAAATGCGCTGGATGCTCTGGAGTTAGCCCTAAGAAAAACACCATCACCAACATCAAAATCGTTGCTTGCATAAAGGCCGCCACGCCAGCCACCGAAGCTTTAGATAGCCACCAACGAATCGCACTTTCCTGTTCAGAAAAAGTTTTGCGAATCGGATAAATAACGTTCAGAACGAGTGCTCCAACGAACAAACTCAGCGACAAAACATACGGCGACAAAGCGTAGCCATAATTCGGAACATTGCCCTTTTCGGTCATTTCCGACTTCACTGGATTCGCAATTTGCTGCTGAGTCGTAGCGCCAGTTGGTTGAATTTTTATGCGATTAGAAGCATCCGCCAATTTATTCGCCAGCGTATCCGCGCCGCTTGCTAGTTGCGAAGTTCCATCAATTAACGCGCCCGAGCGACTTTCTAACAAACTCGCGCCATTCGCCAATTTTTGACTGCCCGATTTTGCTTCGCTTAAGCCGTTTGTTAAGCTTGCCGAGCCCGCCAGCAATTGATTATTCGCAAATCGCACACTGTTATAGCCGTTAAATGCGGTGATTGCGTTTGGTGCCAATTGATTCACGCCTTTATTCAATATAGAAACTCCAGCCCGAAGTTGCGTTTGTTGCGCCGATAATTGTTGAGTTAGCACTCGAAGATCTTTAAGTAGCGTTGTCGTCTGCTCAATAATTGTCTGAGTTTCTGTGAATGCTCGAGAAA
>JABZJR010000024.1 GCA_015257705.1 Nanosynbacter sp. | reverse complement strand
TTCTTCAACTCGCCTCAGACTCTCGACGGATGAATTTGATAAATTATCAACAACCACTACTTTATGATTTGATGACAATAGTTCGATGATTGTGTGACTGCCGATATATCCAGCGCCACCAGTGACAAGAATATTCATACACTTATTATACTACAAAAAGCCTATTTATTTTATTAGCACTCTTGCACTGAGAGTGCTAATTTGTTATGATAGCTATATCAAATTTCACCATTCTGTCTTTTACTGGGGCGCAACAAATTAGGACTAAAAACCAAAAGGAGGATTTTATGCCACCAAACATGAATCAAGAAGAAACAACTAAACCGCTCGAAAAATTTGGTACAGATATAACGGCGTTGGCGCGAGAAGGCAAACTCGATCCAGTGATCGGTCGAGATGAAGAAATTCGACGCACTATGCAGATTTTAAGTCGCCGCACTAAAAACAATCCCGTCCTCATCGGTGAGCCAGGAGTTGGTAAAACCGCAATTGTTGAGGCGTTGGCGCAACGAATTGTCAAAGGCAACGTTCCTGCTTCACTGAAGGATAAGCGACTAATTTCCCTAGAAATTTCCAGTCTTTTGGCGGGCGCTAGTTTTCGTGGGCAATTTGAGGATCGATTGAAAGCCGTTCTGAAAGAAGTAGAAGACGCGGCTGGTGAGATTATTCTTTTTGTCGATGAAATTCACACCATGGTTGGCGCTGGAAAAAGCGAAGGTAGCATGGACGCGGGCAATATGTTAAAGCCAGCGCTGGCTCGCGGAAAATTGCATATGATTGGCGCGACGACGCTCGCTGAATATCGTCAATATGTCGAAAAAGATGCCGCCTTAGAACGAAGATTCCAGCCAGTTTACGTTGGCGAACCAAGCTTTGACGACACTGTCGCCATTTTGCGCGGATTGAAGGAAAAATACGAAATTCATCACGGAGTAAAAATCGCTGATGACGCAATCGTAGCAGCCGCCAGATTGTCCACAAGATATTTACCCGACCGATTCTTGCCAGACAAAGCAGTCGACTTGCTTGACGAGGCAACCAGCTCACTCAAAATGCAACTAGAAAGCGTACCAATTGCGCTGGATCGATTGAACAATAGACGCTTGCAATTGGAAATCGAGGAAGCGGCGTTGAAAAAAGACAAATCCGACCACGCCAATATTCGCAAAGATGAAATCAAGGAGCAAATTGCCGAGATTCGCGCAAAAGCCGAAGTAATTGATAAAAAATGGCAACACGAAAAAGACATTTTGCAAACCGTCAACACGGCTACCGAAAAAATGGACAATCTGCGCTCACAATTGGAAATTGCTGAACGCGACGCAGACTTAGCCACCGCTAGCCGCATTAAATATGGCGATTTGCCGGAGCTGGAGAAAAAATTAGCAAGCGCCCGCGAGGAGCTAGCAGCAATTCCAACTCACGACCGATTACTCCGCGAAGAAGTTACGCCTGACGATATCGCTGGCGTGGTGGCGCGCTGGACCGGAATTCCAGTGGAACGATTGATGGAAAGCGAATCCAGCAAATTGACCAAATTAGAAGAATCGATCAGCCGCCAAGTCATCGGACAAGATCGTGCTGTGGCAGCTGTAGCAAGCGCCATTCGTAGGTCACGCGCTGGACTCGGCGACATTAATCGACCGATTGGCTCATTCCTATTCCTCGGCCCTACTGGCGTGGGAAAAACAGAAGTCGCGCGCAGTTTATGTCGTGAATTATTCGACGACGAGCACGCCATGATTCGAATTGACATGAGCGAATACATGGAGCGTCACGCCGTAGCCAGATTGATCGGTTCGCCTCCAGGATATGTAGGCTACGATCAGGGTGGTCAATTGACGGAAGCCGTTAGGCGACGCCCTTATAGCGTGGTTTTGTTTGACGAAATCGAAAAAGCACACCCCGACGTATTTAACGTACTATTACAAGTTTTGGACGACGGTCGATTGACGGACGGACAAGGACGAACGATTGATTTTAGCAACACCATTATCATCATGACCAGCAACGTCGGATCGCAAATGATTATGGACTACACGGGCGACGATATTAGCTCTCTCGACAATCAAATTTTAGAAACGCTTCGTGGTCATTTCCGTCCAGAATTCTTAAACCGAATTGACGACATTGTGATTTTTGACCGAATCCGTCCTGAATCGATGCGTGCAATTGTTGACGTGCAATTAGAAAAAGTTGTTCGCCAAGTTAAGGATAGCCGCGACATAACGCTGAATTTTGACAATAGCGTCCGCGATATGTTGGCGCGAGACGGCTACGACCCGAGTTTCGGCGCTCGGCCACTTAAGCGCTTGATTCAAAAACGCGTGCTTGATCCTTTGGCGCTCGAACTGATCGACGGGCGAATTCACGACGGAGATACAGTAGAAGTTGCTGCCGTGGATGATCGAATTGCCTTTACGAATATCGTATAATAGATGCATGGATCAAATTCGCAGCAAGCAGGAATCCATCAAATCAGCAATTTTAGGAGTCGGCAGAATGCTTGGTTTGCCGAAATATTTTCTAATAACAATTGTCGCGACCGTCGCCTTCGCCGTGATAATTTATTTCGCAATCAACGCTAATTTTTATGGGCCGCTAATGATGTCACGCTTACCAATCCTTGATAAAATCGCATTGCTCGGCTCGATTATTATAGACGTTTTCAAACAAAGTTTCACTTCACCAAATGGCGCGCTGCTTGTGATAGTGTCAATTCTTCAAGGCGTATCGATCGCCGCTGTAATTTTTACAGCAAAGAATAATCGCGACAATGAAAAAACTATATCTCGACAAGTCGGACTAAGCGGAATCGCATCAATTGCCGCAACAATTGGACTCGGCTGCGTTCCCTGCGGAACGTCACTAATCTTACCAATTGTAACCATATTTTTCTCAGGAGCTGCCGCCGCCACCGCCGCAAATATCGCCAGCACAATAGTCCTTTTATTGGCTTTGCTACTCAGTTTATTCTCGCTATATAAATCAGGTCAAATTATTTTTATGTACACAGAATTATCTAAACAGGAGAAAATATGAATCGACAAAAATCATCAGGCATAGCGCTTATTTGGGTTCTTTCGGGAATTGTAATCGTGGGAATTGTAGCTTTGTTTATTTATGGAATTATCAATCGCCCGCCGAATCGTCACATTAGCGATAATAAACCGTGGAATGAAAAAATGTCACAAGGATCCGCTGACGCGAAAAACATATTCATTGATTATACTGACTATTTTTGTTCATTTTGCGCCGAGGTCGAAGCCGCAACCAGCACAGAATTCTTCAAAAATGACTATATTAAATCCGGAAAAGTTCGTTATGAGCATCGCGTAGTAACACTATTAAAAGAGATGACTAACAATACCGAAACTGGTGCTCACGCTGCGTTTTGTGCTGCTGATCAAGATAAATATTGGCAGTACACTCACGATATCGTCCCGCGCATTAAGCGTGATTATTTTGACAAAGGAATTGGCGTAAAAAACGTTGCTGTGCCGAAAAAAATCCCTGCTCTTCCGTTGGAATATTTCCTAACTTCCGCCAAAAATGTCGGCATGAATGAATCGCAATTTTCCGATTGTATGACTAAAAAACCACATCAAAAAGAAATTGATAGCAACACACAAAAAGCTCTGTCGCTTGGCGTGAATGGCTTGCCATATATGGTTATTAACGACTATCAAACCAACGGATTCGTCGGTGGCGAAAACGGATTAAGAAGCATTCTTAAGGCTGGCGGCGTCGAATAATTATTTGATTTGTCGCGTAGAATTAAGAAACTCCCGTGATAAAAAATATCAAGCACCCGCTTACGACAAGCGTAACATCTTTCTATTTGTTTCACTATCCTTGAATAGTTATTCCCACCTAAATAATTTAATAGCCACGAGATAGATCGCGAAAGTCCAAGCTGCGATAATACCGAATTGTGGCAAGACTTCCATAAAACTAGCGTGCTCAGTCATAATTAACCGGAATCCATCCGTAACTGGCGTTATAGGGATAAATTGAGCGACACTTCGCAACCATTCTGGAAATAGATAAAGTGGAAAAAACGTACCAGATAAAAACATCATCGGGAAAGAGATTAAGTTACTTAATGACGACGACTGATCTTCGTTCTCTGATAACCCAGCAATTAATAACCCCACACCCACAGTCATAAATGCAGACAATACAGACATCATTGCAAATAGCACCCAGTCGCCCCGCATATTAAAGTGGAATATCAACGTCCCAGCGATAACCATCATCACCAAACTAAGCAAGGAAATCGTCGTATAATGAATTGCTGTGGAGATAATTAGCTGACCCGAAGTAAATGGCGCCGCACGTAACCGACGATATAAACCACGTTTCTTTTCAGCCGGTATTCGGTTAGCCAAGCCAAAAATACCTATACTCATCAAACTGAAAGTCAATAGTCCCGTAAACATGTAGTCAAACGATTTTAGTTGCTCATCACCAATCGCTTTACCAACAGCTTTAAGCGGAGCTTCAGGTTGACCCATCTGACTATTGATACTATTGGTAATCTGGTTCATCACCGCCACCAACGCGCCGCCTGTTTGCTCAGAACCTTTGGCGTAAAGAACATTCATAGTGCCTGTTGGAATAGGATGATTGCCATTATTTTTTATCGCGCCAAAATCACTTGGAAGCTCAATAATACCGTTAAGCTCCGACCGCTTCATCTTTTCACGTGCGTCATTCATATCTTTAACGTCTTTAATTTTTAGGATCGAATCCTTCGAATTTTCTTTGGCATTTTTAACGAAACTTTTGGCAAATTCTGTCTGCGAATTGTTGACAATTGCAATATTAAAACTGGTCGAATCATTACTAAAAACTGACCCAAAAACCAATAGAAAAATCAGCGGAAAAAGAAAAGTAAAAAATAGCGCCATTTTATCCCGAACGAAACGCTTTTGCTGAGCGCGAACTTGCCCGAATATTCCAATCCAATATTTTTTCATGTTAATCCCGAATTGCCTTTCCTGTTAAATCAATAAACACGTCCTCTAAGTTGGCCTGCTCGACAACTTGTTCCTTCTTAAAACCGCGCGCCAATAATTGCTGGATAAGATTATGTGGCGTATCAATTGTGATAATCTTACCGCTGTCCATAATTGCCAGACGATCACACAATAATTCCGCCTCGTCCATATAATGCGTCGTCAAAAGAATCGTAATTCCCTCATCGCGAATTTCCTTAATCAAGTCCCATAAATTTCTACGCGCCTGCGGATCAAGCCCAGTGGTCGGCTCATCCAGAAACAACACTTTCGGATTATTTACCAATGTAGAGGCAATTGCAAAACGCTGTTTTTGACCACCAGAAAGCTGCTCGACGTAATTCTTAGCCTTTTCCGTCAATTGAACCTTAGCAAGCAGCGCCTCAGTATCAACTGTCCGACCATATAAACTACCAAACATTTTCAATTGTTCACGCAAAGTCAGTTTGTCATAAAAAGCCGTCGACTGAAGCTGAATACCAATTATATTCTTAATGTCCTTAGGTTTCTTAGCGACATCTATGCCGTCAATTGTAGCCACGCCGCCATCAATTGGTCTGAGCGCTTCCAGCATTTCCAACGTTGTTGTTTTGCCCGCGCCGTTAGGACCAAGAATTCCAAATATCTCGCCCTTTTTAACTTCAAACGACACGCCGTCGACCACGTTATTTCCATCATAAGTTTTAACGAGTTTATCGACTTTTATAATTGGCTCAAGTTCCACTCCGCAAATTCCTCTCTGTTGTAATTTTGATCAAGCTAGTCTCTACTTATTATCAATAATAACAAAACCAAAATACTAGTGCTATACTTATAATATGCGCATTCAGAGAAAAATAGCAAAACCAAAATCGAAAAAACTATTTATTATCATACCGTTTTTGATATTGCTATTTTCGGCAGGGCTATTTGGGATATATTTTCTCAACCAATCACACTCGCGACAAACGACTGCACCTTCTGACGAAAAGTATTATTTTGCCGATTCGAAATATTCTGGCATTCGCTCAAAATTTGTCACCAGAGATAACAAACGAGAAAAAGTTTCAATTGAATATCCGATCACGGAAAATGAAAAGATTAATCGCTTAATTAGCGAGTCGATTGATAAAATTGATCGCGATTTTCAAAATACGGTTTTACTGGCGACAGTTTTTGATAAGCCAATGACCGAAACAATTGGCTATCAAGTCACGCACAACACTTCAGAAGCGCTGTCAATTGTCGTCAATATTAAGCAGGATATGAATGGCGCGCATCCAGCATCAATGACGCAATTTTGGACTTTCGACAAAAAATCTGGCGAAGTTGTCGGCTTAGCTGATTTTACAGAACAGTCCGATGAAGCCGCCGAAGCAATCATATCCGCTGCCAAAGATAATATTTCTCAGACCATCAAACAACGCCAACAGCCAGAAATTGACCTGAATGAAATCATAAATAAAGAAGCTTTGTCTAACTTTATCATCACCAACGACGGCAATGCATTGGCTTGGCCGCTCGGTCAGGCGTCGCTACTGCCATCATCTTACGGAGAATTGACAATTACCGTGCCAATTTCCTCCGTCTCTAAATATCTACAAAACCCAACGGCGAGAAAATTCGCCAACATCCCCAAACCTGCAGAAAAACCAAAACCAGCGCCCGCAGCTCCAACACCTATCGTTGCAAATAAAACAATTGCTTTAACTTTTGATGACGGACCCGGACCATACACCGAAAAACTGTTGGATATATTGGATAAGTACGACGCCAAGGCGACATTTTTCCTAATCGGCAGCAAAGTTTCAGCACGTGCTAATACATTACGCCGCATGCAGTCGCGCGGACATCAATTAGGTAATCATTCTTGGTCGCATCCAGAGTTAAATAAGGTTTCAGCAGAGCAACTCGCTAGTGAAATTGACCGCACCAATGAAGCCATCAAGCAAGCCGTCGGCACCAAGCCTAATATCATACGCCCACCATACGGCGCGTTTAATCAGGCGGTTTTGGAGCAATTCCGTCAACGCGGAATGTCGGCAGTTGTTTGGTCTGTCGATACGCGCGATTGGGCTGATCGTAATAGCGAAATCGTCTGCTCAAGGGCTGTCGCTGGCGCTCGCAACGGAGCTGTGATTTTAATGCACGACATTCATCAGACATCCGTAAATGCCGTTCCTTGTATCCTTAACTCACTCAAACAGCAAGGCTATTCATTCGTAACAGTACAAAATTTAATCGGTGATATGACACCGGGCGCCGTTTATCCGTAAACTTAATCAATCTCAAATATCTTATATTTTGAAGTTGCACCGTGCACTAATTTAACCTTGGACGATGCGACCTTAAAATGTTTTGCCAATAGTTTAATAGCCGCCGCGTTGGCTCGACCTTCAATTGCTGGAGCTTTGACATAAACCGTCAATGTGTCGTCGTCATTTTTCACAACTTCCTCACGATGGCGAGAGTTTGGTTTAATGCGTACGGAGATTTTCATAATTGAATCAGAATATATCCTTATTTATATTTACCTATACGCTCTAATCTACACAACAACGAATAATATTCATAATTTCAATTATATTCTGAGGATAAGCTTCTCCTGAATTGTAAGCCTCGACAGCTTTACTTACCTCCGCAACATTATACGTATTACAATTGCGTGTATTTTTTAATATTCCAGCAGCAAGCTTAATACTCTCAGTATCTGTAAGTGGTTTCTTAGATTTTACTTGCGCAATACCAACTGTAAGTGCACACTTGAAAAACGTAACTATAGCGTTCTCCATTTTCCGAATTACTCGCGGCCTATTCATGTCTTCATATATCAATATGCCATACAAAAGAAGTTTGTTGCATGATTTACTTTCGCAAAACTGATCTATAAGTTCATGATAATTATCGTGAATCTCGTAAAACTTTCTAGTTGCATAATCAATCAGCGCCCTGTTGTTATCATCCTCCGCAGTATTATAGCTTTCACCCATATTAGTCACATTAAAATACCCAAGAACTAACATAGCTACAGCCATGCTTGACCATATATTATCAAGCAAATTATTAATATTACTTGGCGCAAAATTTGATAAATCCCAAATATCACCAGCTAGCCCTATTAACACTCCAGAGACTACTACTAATAAAATATTCACAATATGAATCATTCTTTCTATAAAAAACTTTTTCTTTTTAAAGAATAATCCCCAAACATCTCTAAACAATAATGAAACTCCCGTCGACATAAGCGCATAAATGCACGGTTTTTCCACTTTAAAGTAATGCTGTTCTATAGAAACCACCAAAAGGACCATAATAATAACTGGAATCACTCTAAATAGGCTATAGTTGAGATGTTTCCTGTATTTATGACTGATAAATTGCCGAACCGATAGATAGTTAGCTGGAGAACCTTTGTATTTTACCAATCGAAAGAACACTTCAACTAAACAACCCCCTACTACAGCTACAACTATCCGTCCAATCTCCATTTCCATAACTCTTTTTCTGCTTAATTTACCGACTCTTGTTAAAAATCTATCACTTCCAATTCCCGCGGCAAGATTTCTCTCGCTTCCGCCGTTCCCGCAACTAATTGATAATCCTGAAGTTTCGGCGGTAAATTATTTTCAATAAATTGATAATTGACTTGGTGTTTATCGTTAAAATAATTAAGCAATTCCGCATTCAAGAAATGATCACGCGGCGCACTTACCGAACCATCTCTATTAAAAACCAAAGCTATCGATACGCCAGAAGTCGTCCCATTCTCATCCTTGGCATAATTCGCAGTCACTAAATG
>JABZJR010000023.1 GCA_015257705.1 Nanosynbacter sp. | reverse complement strand
ACCTAGTTATCAAAGCTCGTACTGCCGGCGTAGATCGAAACGACCTAGACGTAAGCATTTCTGACGGTATCTTAACAATTAGCGGCACACTGTCTAGCGGTGACGAAGCAGATGTTCGCCAATGGCACATCCAAGAGTGCTACTGGGGTGAATTCAGTCGTACATTAGCATTGCCAACCGCTGTAAATGAAGAAGGCGTTAAGGCAGAATTAAAAGATGGCGTTTTGACAATTACTTTTGAAAAGATAAAGCAAGAAAAAGCAAAGAAGATTCAAGTTCTGTAAAAACCATTTCACAGAAAATACCGTCACAAGTTGGCGGTATTTTTTTAGCCATAAAAAAAGAACCTCATCAGCGAGGCTCTTTTTTACCGGTAGGGTAGATTAACCCTTAAACTTATCGATAACCATATTGACGATTGCGTATGCCAAAATTGCAACCACCAAACCGACAATTGCGTACAAAACTGTGTTCTTAGCCGCCTGAACCTTATTACTATCACCGGCTGAAGTGGTATATCGGATACCACCCCAGATAAGCATAATAACGCTCAATGCACCGACGGCAAACAAGAATATATTTACAAATTGCTTAACCAGAGCCTGAGGATCTGAAGCGGCGTCACTTACACCTTCTCCTTGTGCACTTTTTACACCACTATCTAGAGTAAAGCTTCCATCAGCGCTTGCAGCTGGAGCTACAGCCAAAGCAACAGTTGGCACTACCAGTAGTCCCGCCAAGATTAATTTTAATTTATTCATTGTTATTTTCTCCTTGTTTAATGATATTACTATTATACATTTTTATCTGTTATTTGCAAAACTAATTAGTCTTTACCTCAATTCCGAATTGTCTCAAAATCATCTTAACTATAACCCATGCAAGAACAGCTACAATTAGACCAACTATCGAATAAGTGAGAGCAGTTTGAGCAGACTTCGTTTTTGCGGCATCTCCAGCTGAGGTGATATAGCGAAATCCGCTAAAGATAATCATAACAACAGATAAAACTCCAACAGTCCACAGCAGAAAATTAATCAATATATTTATTAATCCACCTTCACCTGCAATGCTTTTATTTTCCATATCCGCCGTAGTAGCAGTTGTTATACCTTTCTTTACACCATCAGCAGCTTGCGCGGAAACGTTTGTAGAAAGAAAAGCTGCTGATATAGCTGAAGCTCCAAAAACCGAACAAGCTACAATTAACGCCGATAATATCATTTTTTTCATTTTTACTCCTTATTATGATTACTAGATTCATCATGTTTGACGGGCTTATTAAACCCATCAAACACAAAATTGACAATCGCCGAAGCGAATACAGAGACTATTAAGCCAACGACAGCATATAAAATAGTACTCCTAGCTTTTGCAGCCTTCTGAGCATCACCACTGGAAAGCGCAAATAAAATACCACCAATAACTATCATAATAATCGAGATAGCACCGACAGCCATAAGTAGAACTTCAACGATAGTTTTTATAATACCATTCACCTGACCTTCACCGCTATCTTTATTTTGACAATAGACAGAGTTGTCGCTTCCATTTTCCTTTGAGCAAATATTAATACCGTTAGCTGCAGACACCACTGGATTAAGCACTCCAAGTAGCCCAATCATTAGTATTCCAGCCGCCAGGATTTTTGTAAAAATCTTCATCTTAAACCTTTCCTATAATATAACCTGTTATAGCAATCGCGTTAGCAATAATTACCAAACCGATGACTGCATATAGAATAGTATTCTTTGCGCTGGCAGTCTTAGCTGGATCGCCAGCAGATAGGGAATAATTTATCCCAGCAATAATCACAATAATAACAGCTACGACACCAGCCACCCAAAATGCCAAATTAACAAACTTCATAATATCTACATCATTATTCTTCGGCACACCAAGACTATCAGCACTCCCCAACAATCCAGCAAAAAATTCCATATATCTCATTTTATACTCCTATATTTGATGATATAAAGTTAACCAACGCAACAGAAGCTAAGGCGATAACCAAGCCAATCGCGGCACTCATAATAGTCTTTCGTCCATGAGCAGCCTTGTCTGGAGCACCGTTACTGGTCATCATCAAGAAACCACCGTATATAATATATCCAACGGTCGCGTAACCAATAAGTTGCAGCAAATCATCAACGATATTAAGTGCGATTTTCCAGATATAGTTAGCTTGAGAATTAGTGTCTGCGCCTGGACTTTTAAGGGAACAGTCATCATTAGTTAAACCGCTATACCATGGTTTTAACGTTAAAATTTTTCCCTTATTAGAACACGTATCGTTGTCATCCGCAAAAGAAGTATTCGGGAAAGTTACACTTGCCCCAAATGACCCTATAATCATTAAAGATATTGCTATTATAATCTTCTTCATTAATCGAAAACTCCTCCTGGAATAATAAAGTTAGTAATTGCCACCATAAATGCAAACATTATTATCCCAATGACAGTATTCGTCCAGACTTCACGTGCTTTTTTTATCTTATCCGGACTACCCTCAGAAGTAGTGTATAAGAATGCTCCGTATATAACAGCACCAACCGCCGCGACCAAAACTCCAGCGGTTAAGATTTTAATAACTTGTTTGATTATGTTGATAATTGCCGTACTACCCGTGCCATCACAAGAAATAACAGAGGTTTCCGCGCCACCGCAACTGCCGGCAGCTAAAGCTACTTTGGGTATAAAAATGCTCCCTGCGATTACTGTTGCGATAAATATACTAATTACAATATTTCTTTTTGTCATAAAATTTTCTCTTATACCTAAATTGTAAAATAGTCAAGCGAAAAAAGCAAACATTTTCCTTGAAAAGACAGAAGTAATCTGATAATATAGGGAATATTGATATGCGCTCGTAGTGAAGTTGGTCTATCACGCCTCCCTGTCACGGAGGAGATCGCCGGTTCGAATCCGGTCGAGCGCGCCACAGATAGTTCACCCCTTGATAGGGTGTTTTTTTATGGAAAATATGCCATATTTATTGCATTTATGTACAATTTATGTTATTATATAGCCAATTGGACTGGAAGGTCTAAGGAGTTTTTATAATAAAATACCTGACAATGTCAGAGAAAGGACCCCAAGCGTTATGGTTTATAACCCTAATATTCCTAATAACCCAAGCGGTTCAGAAACGCGACTTTCAACTTTACTTAAAGAAAAGGTCTTAAAAGGCATCTCTACAGCGGCAGCATTGTTAGCTGCAATAGCCCCACTGTCAGCCTGTGGTGAGACTCACAGCGAACCAACTCCAGATGATACAATGTCTACATCTCAGGAAAGCGAGATTCCATCTTTAGAGCCTAGTCCAGAAGTATCCGCTTCTAGCTGTATAAAATTTGACGGAGATCAAGAACTTATAGAAGACCTAAAATCAGCAAAAACTGACGGAGAGAAAAGAAATGCTTTTGTTGAATTTGCAAGAAAGCAAACAGATAAGCCTATGGCAGAAACAAACTCGATGGGCACAACAACCACCTCTACAGTCAATCTTGTTGACACTGTAGAACAGCTTGGACGAGATTCCACTACCACCCTAGAAGCAGCCCTCAATTTAGCTGCTGACGGATGTATTAGTGATGATGACAAAAAGTTTATGGCTAATGCCTTTGTAAGTTCTTCGACGCTGGGTCAAGCCAGCAAGAGCTTAGGACGTGCCTTCGACTTTGCTATTGAGTTTCCTGAGGATAATGAAGCAGAAAAGAATGAAGTTAGCTGCAAAGAAGTACTTTATTCTGCTGAAGGCATAGAGATAAACGGAGTAAAACAGCCACCTCACGTCGCAAGAGATATTTTTAAAACAGAAAAAGAAGAAGATATAGACAAACGAAACCCACTTCAGGATACAAGCCTGAAAGGCGGCATATTTGCATCACAAACAGCCTGCGAAACAAATGACGGAAAACCGATTATAGAACAAATAACTTTAGTACATACCTCCTATAATCAAAACTCTATTGATAACCTATCTACAGGCGAGCAAGCAGAAGTAATGGCGAACCCGTATATTAGTACTGAGAGTATGGCAAAAAACGATCCTCAATATGCAACCTGGACTATTCTAACTCATAGGGCCGTTGATCCAGGTAGCGAAATTCCAGCATTATACGAAGGCGAACAAACAACTCTAGGGAAAGTGCCTGCAATAAAAGAAGCTCTAGCTAAGATAGAAGAAGCTCGAACTAATAAGTAAACAGTTCTCAATAAGATAAAAAGAGACCCTTGCATAAACACCTTCATATATGATTAAATGAAGGTGTTTATGTTTAATGGGAAGCAAATGATTAAAAAGGTGGGGCGACTCAAGAAACCTATTATAGTTTTATGTGCGTTTGCGCTCTTTATATTACCGATAACAAATATATTATCAGCCCATCCCGCGTTAGCGTCAAAAGACCCAGGTAGATTTGGCGGTCTATCAGAGAATGACCAATATAAGTTCTTCACGTACGCCTCTGCTATGGCTCAATGTTTCAATGATAGCCCAAAGGATGAAGAAGTAGGACCATCTAACAAAAGATTCAACCTAGGGGTACATACTGATGTTGATGACCAAATGCTAAATGATAATGTAGTGTTCACGCAATCAGCCGTTCAATATGCTACAGGTGTTTACGTCTATATAGGTACATATCCAGAAGTAAAGGGATTTAGTAAGGGTGGAATAGGCTGTACTGACAAAGGATTTCAACAAGAGGCTTTTAATACTTTTGGGATTTCTCCAAATGAGTTACTATGCTATATGGGCTATCCCAAGAATGGTCTAAAAGGGAAAAATGATACCGAGGCAAAACATGAAGAATGTTACGCCCTAGGATTAACTAACGATTTCACCTACGGTGGAATGCCCGAAAAAGGCAGTGAGAATTTCTTAAACGCGCTTAAGACGTTAACAGGCTATGACCATAGTGCAGCAGAAAAAAACGCTTACATAAAATATAGAAAATATTCAGACTGGATTAAGGGTTGTGTGGATGGTGAAGCAACCAGTAAGTCTGACAACACATGGACAGTTTCTGTTGTTAATAAAGACACCGGGAAGGTTGACACAATATACAAACCAAAAGGTAAAGGTGAATACTTGTACGGTGGGGGTGACGAAAAATATGGTAGTCCTTATAAAGACAGGTCTACTTTTTCATGTCTCTCAATTCAAAATAAGCTAAAAACTGCAGCTCGAGACTACTCAAATGCTATACAAAAAAATGCAGCAGACACTGCTTGCGCGGGGCTGGCGGGGAAAGAGCTTGCCGCCTGTAAAGCCGGAATAGAACACAAGAACGAAGGCGCCGCCTACTGCAAAACATACACTGACGAAAAAGAAAGAGAAGCCTGTGAAAAAGGTCAGAACGCTAAGATTGAAACTGCTGCAGAAGAAGAGGAAGGTGGCGAACCAAAAAACTCCTGCGGCATTGATGGCGGTTTAGGCTGGCTAATCTGCCCCGTAATGACATTCGTAGCTAATATTAATGACGCAGCCTACGGTGCTATTTCTGGATTTTTAGATATAAAACCAGCAATACTTGGTGACAACAGCAATACTTCCGGAGCAAAGCAAGGTTGGGATTTTTTCCGCAATATAGCCAACGCCATATTCGCCGTAATATTCTTATGGATCATATTTTCTCAAATCTCTAATGTTGGCGTTAGTAATTATGGAATTAAGAAAATCCTACCTCGCTTAATAATAGGAGCTTTACTAGTTAATTTATCTTATTATCTTTGTCAGATTTTTGTAGACTTATCTAATATATTAGGGCATACACTAAAAGACGCTTTAGAAGCTGGAGCGGGAGAGATAGGTACTACATCTGAAGCTGCAGGATGGGGTAGTATCATCCCTGCCATCCTAGTGGGTGTTGGCGGAGTAGCTGCATTTGCCGCCTTAGCTATTGGAATCCCCACTCTTGCTGCTGGATTCTTGGCGATTATGACAGTATTTATTATTCTAGTAGTTAGACAAGCAGGTATTATATTACTAGTTGCCATATCTCCAGTAGCATTTGCTGCTTGGCTATTGCCAAATACAGAAGACTTATTTAAAAAATGGATGAAAATGTTCCGGGGACTGCTATTAGTATTTCCTATAATATCTTTGTTGTACGGCGCGGGAAAATTAGCTGGTGCAGTATTGGCGTCAAGTGCAACAGTTGATCCTAATAATCCAGACGAGACTCTGCATCTGGTTGCTTTAGCGGCCACTACTATGCCGCTCATTGCCACACCTTTCGTATTGCAAAGCTCCTTAAGTTCACTAGGTAGTATTGGCGCAAAAATAGGAAAAATGAGTGCTAATGCACATGGTCGATTCGCCGGAAATGTAAAAAGCACAGCAAAAGGACGTGTTGACAATTCTGTTATTGGCGACACGAAAAGAAAATATTCAGACTTCATTAATAGAAAACGCGCAAGTATACGAGCAGGTGATAGACTCGCAAAGATAAATAACAGTCCACTCGGTAAATTCATGGGCTGGGATAAAGGTGGAGCACGCGCCCGCGCAACTGTAGCTAAGGCGTTCGAAAGCGACGTTGAAGACGCATCCACAATGTTGCAAGGTATGACATCGGACGATATAGTCAAGATAGCCAACGGCACAAACACAAAAGCCTCACAAGCTATGCGCGCAGCTGCTGTTGATCATATTATGGCTAATGGTAGTTTTGAAGAACGTATGAAGGTGCTGAGTAGCCTAAAAGGTGTAGACACTTCTATAAAACAACGAGCGATTAAAGCTTCATTTGCAAAGGGAGACAATAATATCATAGGAAACAGATTCGGAGATGCTATTCTCAAGGATGAGATTAATAGTATGGAAGATCTATCTAACATGGCAGTAAATAATGCCGAGTCTGGAAGTCTACAGGCAGAACACTTAGTGCAGAATGGAGCAGCAACCGGATGGCTATCTAAAGCTATTGCCGATAGTAAGAATGAAAAAGCTTCGGCTGCATTTAAAAAAGCAGGAGAAGTTGCCGTATCAAATCCAAATACTGCGAAAAATATAAATCAAACAATATCCGATGCGTTAAGTGCTCACGGAGTGGTTGTCGAGAATACGCCACAGAATACATCTTCCTCTAATTCTCAACAATCATCGCAAAATAACCAGCAGGGCAACAGTAGCTCTGGAGGAATAATTACTGCTACATCTCAAGAAGATATAAGAAAGGCATTAGAGGATTCTAGACGATGAGGTAGCTAAACGCATGCTTCATACGCTCTCTCTTGACTTTTTCCATCAAAAATGCTAATATAACCTCAGATGGAGTGGTTAATTTCCCGTAAGCAGCTTCTTAATAAGTGGCTGCAGTGGTTCGTATTGCTGATAGCAGGGATGCTGGTGGGCATTTTTCTTAATACCTTAACACACTCAACCTCTGTTTACGCCGTAGACGCAGAATGGAGCGGCCATAATTTAACCTATAATAAAGAAAAATATACAAAGGTAAGTGATGATAAAAAGATCAAACAATTTAACCTACCTGATAATTCGCTTGTTTATGTTAATGAAGATAAGAATAAAAAAGAAACCAAGGTTATTTATTTCCCATCAAGCGAAATATCTTCACTAAGTTCCGCGACTTACGCAGTTTATTCGTTTACGCCACCAAACACCTACGAACAAACCAGTACCTCAACTATTTCAATTGAATCTCCCTCGGAAAATTCAACCAGCACTTCTTGTGACGTGCAGGGAATAGGGTGGATTATCTGTCCAGTTTCCAACTGGCTGGCTGATGGCATAGATTATATGTACAGCGCGCTTCAGGAATTCTTAAAAACTAAGCCATTAGAAACAACCAACCAAAATAGCGGAATTTATCTGGCGTGGGTCATTATGCGCAACATCAGTAACGTGGCGTTTATCGTGGCGTTTTTGGTGATTATCTACTCACAATTGACCTCCGTAGGAATTAGCAATTACGGCGTTAAGAAAATGCTCCCTAGATTAGTAATTGCGGCAGTGTTGGTCAACTTATCATTTACGATTTGTGCTATATTACTGGATTTATCAAACATAGCCGGCTATGCCTTCCAAGATGCCTTTATGGGGATTAAAAACACAATATCCACCGTAGGGGAAAATACAAGTACATGGACGTGGTCAGAAGTTATCAGTACAGCACTGTCAAATGGAGCGCTGGCGGTAGGAGCAGGATACGCCGTATCACTAGCGCTTACTACGGAATTATTACCAATGTTAGTACCTGCCGCGACATTAGCTGGCTTAACTTTACTCTTCATACTCCTAATTATGGCGGCTCGTCAAGCACTTATTATTATATTAATTATCATTTCACCTTTAGCATTTGTTTGCTACTTACTGCCCGGAACAGAAAAGTGGTTTAAAAAATGGCGAGATTCATTCTTAACAATGCTAGTATTTTTCCCAGCATTTGCTGTAGTATTCGGTGGAGCTCAACTGGCGGGAATAATAATTATCCAAAATGCCTCTGGCTCAAATGGCGCAATAATGCACATACTAGGCATGCTGGTTCAAATAATACCTTTGGCTATAACTCCTCTAATTATGAAGTTCAGTGGCGGAGTATTAGGTAAATTTGCTGGAATTGTCAACGACAAAAACAAGGGCTTATACGACAGGTCTAAGAACTGGTCTAAAGATCGCCGCGAAACTATTAAAAACAAGAAGTTGGCTAACCCCAATATGGCGCGATTCAACCCAAATCGTTTACGCCGTTGGGCAGATCATAACAGTAGATTACGTAAAAAAGATCTGGAAACTTCACAGAAAAATGCCGAGAATTCATTTAGAGATACAGCCAGGTATAAGAAGTCAGACTTAGACGCCAGACAGGCTTCCAGGCGTGCAGATCTGTTATCCGCACAAGATGACAATCGCTACACCGAAGCTACGCTGGGTCAC
>JABZJR010000022.1 GCA_015257705.1 Nanosynbacter sp. | reverse complement strand
CTACATTGATAATGGTATAGGTGCGGACTCTCTGTGGGGGGAGGCGACATATCCTGTAGAGGCTTACTACAGACTCAAAAATGACCATAATGATTGGGGTGTGAGTAGAGTAACAGGTATACATTCTTCGACTGATAGCGCATTTGGCTGTGAGGTTGATGATATAGCTTATCGTGCTATCGAAGGGGGGATTCTCAAGGGGGAGAGAATTGATAGATTAACTTTACCTGCGTTGGTAAATATAGTACGACCGTATCGAAATGGTGAAGATTTTGATGGTTTATCGCGATTCAGACAATTGCTAGAGAAAGGGTAATATTTGCAGATTTATTGACTATTTGGTATAATCGCCAGGTAACTAATTTTAATGACACAATCCGTTTCACACTCCAAATCGTGAGCGGATGAGGCAAAAGGAGAAGAGAATGTCTGTAAAGGTAGACATTAAGGCTTTGCTGGAGTCAGGTGTTCATTTTGGACACAAAACCAGCCGCTGGCACCCAAAGATGGCGCCATATATTCACAGTAAGCGTCAGGATAGTCACATTATTGACTTGACTAAGACTGTTGAAGCTTTGGATAAGGCTTTGCCAGAATTGACAAAAATCGCCGCATCAGGCCGCAAGGTTCTGTTCGTTGGCACCAAAAAACAAGCCAAAGACGTTGTTCGTGAAGCAGCTGAAAAGATCAACCAGCCATACGTAGTTGAGCGCTGGATTGGTGGTATGTTGACTAACGGTTCAACTATTGCTCAGCAAATTAAGAAGCTGAAGAATCTTGAAAAGCGAATGGCTTCAGGTGACTTGGAAAAGCGTTATAACAAGCTTGAAGTGCAGCGTTTCCAGGAGGAAATCGACAGCTTGAATATGAAATATGGCGGCATTAAGGATTTGATGGGCAAGCCAGGCGCTGTTGTTGTAGTTGACGCATTGACCGACGCAAATGCAGTTCGTGAGGCTCAAACTTTGGGTGTGCCAGTATTTGCAATTGTTGACACCAACGTTAACCCAACAGGAATTGATTACGTAATTCCAGGTAACGACGACGCTGTTAAGGGTATTCAATTGCTATTAGACTACTTCACCGCGGCTGTTGCTGAAGGCGCAGGTAGCGTAAAGGTTGAAGAAAAACCAGCTAAAAAAGAGGAGAAATAGGATGGGCGTTTCTGTTGATGATATCAAAAAATTGCGCGAATTGACCGGCGTAGGCTTGACTGACGCTAAAAAAGCTTTGGTTGAAGCTGAGGGCGATTTCGATAAAGCTTTGGAAGCTATGCGCAAAAAAGGCTTGAC
Source organism: Nanosynbacter sp. (assembly GCA_015257705.1). Lineage (GTDB taxonomy): Bacteria > Patescibacteriota > Saccharimonadia > Saccharimonadales > Saccharimonadaceae > Nanosynbacter. The sequence goes on along the minus strand of JABZJR010000022.1, from coordinate 8,018 downwards.
GAAAGCTGAAAAGAAGGGTGATCGTGAAGCCCGTGAAGGTTTGATCGAAAGTTATGTTCACTCTGGCCGAATCGGCGTTATCGTTGAGGTGAACTGCGAAACAGACTTCGTGGCTCGACTTGATGACTTTAAGATGTTGGCACACGAAGTTGCAATGCAAATTGCAGCGATGAGCCCAAAGTATGTTTCTGAGGCTGACATTCCGGCAGAGGAAATGGAGCGCGTTAAAGCTGAGCTTATGGCGAGCGAATCTTTGGCAAGTAAGCCTGAAGAAATGCGCGAAAAGATCGTTGAAGGTCAATTGAAGAAGCATTTTGCTGAGCAGGTTCTTATGAGTCAGGCGTACATTTTGGACGATTCTAAGACTGTTGAGCAACACATTAAGGAAGCAATTGCGAAATTAGGCGAGAACATTGTGGTTCGTCAATTCAAGCGAATTGAGCTGGGCGTAAGCGAATAATTCCTAGTTTAGAAAATTGCTCTGGAAAGAAATCGGCTGTAATAATGCGGCCGATTTTTTATTTTGTCAATATTTATCATAAGCATATTGACAATATCACAAATATGTGCTAGTATGGTTACGTATCAAAAATGATAGTAAAAACAAAAAAGGAAAGATATGAGCGAAAAAGTAAGATTTAATCCAAACGCTGCAGTGCCTGATACAAAGACATATGAGCTTAGGGATATACCAAAGTCGCGCGATGAGCGTATTGCTGACGGCCAAGAGAAAGTTGCCGCACTGAAGAATAAGGCTAAAGAAGGTCTTGGTCGCGTATGGAAGGGTTTGAAAGATAGTTTTTATATTGGCGTGAGTCGGGGTTCTGAATTACCTGGACAGGTTGCTGAAGGAGCTGGACGCGCTAAGGAAAAAATAGGCAATACTTTGTCTGAAGCAAAGAATAAGGCTGCGGAATTGTTTGCGGGCGGTCGTGAGTTTATCCTCCAGAAAGCCTCAGAAGCCCGTACACGAAAAGAAGAAAGGCAAAAAGCTCGTCAAGAACGCAAGGAAGCTCGGGCTAAGGCTAAAGAACAGCGCGAGTTGGATAGGCAGAAATATAACGAAGCGCGAAAGCAGGATAAGACAGACAATGAGGCTGACAAGTCGACAATTGATAGCAATAAAGAGACTGTAAAAAACTCTAAGCAAGAGCAAAAAGAGGCTGCCGCCAAGTTGGAAGAAGCAGAAAAGATACGACAAGAGGCGGAAGAGAAGGCTAAGAAAGCTGCCGCTGAGCATGACGCCGCAAAGAAGGCATTTGAAGCTGATCAAGCGAATGAGAAGTTGCGCCTGGAGGCTGCTAAAAAGCGTGGTCTGGCTGAGGCTGCCGCAGCGGGGTTGAAGCTTGCTGAGCTTAATGTTAGTGAGCAGAAGAGTAAGATTGATTCTGTCGAGGAAGAAATTGATAAGGCTAAGAGTGAAATAGATAAAGCTAAGGAAGCCATGAAGGAGCGTGCAGAAAAAGCCCGGGAACGTAAAAACGCACGACGACAAGCTCGCAGAGAGGCTCTCGGCGACAAATGGGAATCTGCCGAAGATAAGCTGGCGCGGGTTGCTGGCAAGAGTGCGAACTGGATGCTGAATCTTGGTAGAAATGCTGTTGCGGGAGCTGGTAGGGCTGTCGGTAGGGCTGCTAGGGCGGTCGCCAACAAGCTTGACCCAGTTGAGGCAAATAGCGAATCAAGCAACGGTAAATAAGCATAATTGATAATAAAACATAAAAAGGATATTATAAAATCATGAATAACGACCAAACCCAATTAAACATTCGAGTAACAATAGTCACCAAGGCGCAGCTGAATTCAATCGGTATCAATCTACCAGAAGATCAGATGCAGGCGCTGATTCAGCACGTAGAAGATACGATCAATAGCCAAATTGGCGAAGAAATCGTTGAATCTCTGGACGATGATCAGCTGAAAGAGTTGGTACAGATGCAGGACAATGACGCGCCAGCTGAAGAAATTGACGCATGGATTCGTGCACGAGTTCCAGAATATGATGAGATCATTGAAGATAACGTGGCGATTGTTCTGGGTGAATTAGCTAATAATTCCGATGCGATTCAAGCATGAATAAGCCTAGGAAAAGTAAATCCGCCTTCACGTGAGAGGGCGGATTTTTATTGTGTGGAAATTATTGAGCAGCCGTCTTTTTGGTGGCGCGCATCTGTCGTGGTAACGATGAATTGATGATTTTGGATCGTTTCCTGAAGAAGTTTTTCGCGGGTGGCGTCTAATTCAGAAAAAACGTCGTCCAGTAGAATTAGCGGTCGAGATTGGCTGACTTCTGTTTGAAGTTCTAGTTCTAATAATTTGAACGCCAGCATAATGGTTCGCATTTCACCACGTGAAGCAACTTTAATGGCGGGATGATTATGGAGGAAAATTGTGAAATCTTCACGGTGTGGGCCAGCAGAAGTGAAGCCTGTAGCCATTTCATATTCGCGGGATTTTCCTAAGCGATTGAGTAGGGCTTGGTCGTAATTTTCCAGAGGTACAATAGCGCCATATTCAATGGATAATCGTGTGTCTTTTCCTGCCAAAGATTCGTATAAATTTTTTATGCGAGGCTCGTTTATCTGGAGAAACTTGGCTCGTTTTTGGGCAATGTTGGTCGCGTATTGGACAAATTTTATATCCCAAGCAAACAGATTGTCGCGCCAAATTGATGAGTCTTCTTGGTGGGATTTTAAGAGTTCGTTGCGCTGTAAAAGAGTGCGATTGAAAGCTCTTAAATCCGTGTCATATTTGGGGTCAAGTCGAGCAATTAAGCCATCCAGAAAGTCGCGTCGTCGTGACGGCGAAGAGGAAATTAATCTTAGTTCGCTTGGCTCAAACAAAACGACAGGCAAGCGGTTTTTTCTAGTTAAGACCTTTGATTTATTGTCATTGATGATGAATTCTTTGTTGATTTTTCCGGAAATTGAATCAAGCTTAATGCGTCGCTCGCCGAAATCGCCCTCCAGATGAACAATTGTTTGCGGGGCGTTCAGCGTCATACAATCGCTAAGACTGCCACGAAAACTACTGCCGCGTAGCGCCACATAAACCGCCTCAAGCAGATTTGTCTTACCGGTGCCATTTGGCCCAACGATTACCGTACCAGAATTGCTAAAAGTCGCTTCGTGTATATGATAAGACCGGAAATTGTATAGCTTAATCTTAGAAATCACTCTGTTATTATAGCACGGGGCGTAAGGCAAAATTAGCAGACAAGACGCTTGAAGTTTGATATAATAACAGATAGATAAATTGGAGGAAGTATGTTCGACACAAACCCTTATGAAGAAAAAATGAATGCAGCGTTTAGCTTTTTTCAAGATGAATTGAAGAAGGTGCGAACGGGCAGAGCGCACGCTGGAATGCTTGACGGTGTTATGGTTGAGGCTTACGGCTCAAAGATGCCACTTAATCAGGTTGCAAACGTAACCGCTCCAGAGGCACAAATGTTGTTAGTTACGCCATTTGACCCGAGTAATATTACAGCAATTTCTTCTGCAATTCGCGATAATCAAAGTCTAGGTTTTAATCCGTCTGACGATGGGCGAGTGGTCCGCGTTCCAGTTCCAGCTTTGACTGAAGAGCGCCGCCACCAATTGGTGAAACAGGTTAGCGAGAAGGTTGAGGAGGCTCGAATTGCGATGCGTAATATTCGTCAGGATGCATTAAAGGATGCTAAGCGAATGAAGGATAATAAAGAGCTGAGCGAAGACGATTTGAAGCGCGTAGAGAAAGAAATTGACGGTTTAATGAGTAAGATGCAAGCGCAAATTGACGAGGCATTTAAGGCGAAAGAAAAGGACGTCTTAACAGTTTAATGAGCGAAACTTTTGCTGACAAAGTGAAGGCATTGAATTTGCCGTTGGATCAAATTATTGTTATTGGTAGCGGGATTTTGGATCAATTGGGGATTCGTCCAGCTAGTGATATTGATCTTGCGGCGAGTTCTGATTTGATGAAAAAGCTCTCTGAGGAAAGTGGCGATTGGATTAAAAAGTTTGATGACAATCAGCGTTTTTATTTTGTAAAAGATGATGGTTCGGCTGAAGTTTGGGATGGCTGGGTTTTTGATGGGCAGGCTGTTGGCTATGATGATTTGCTTGATTATGCGGTGAAATATGATGGCGTGAGGTTCGTCAATTTAGAGTTTTTATCTCGATGGAAAAAATGGCGCAGTCGCGAAAAAGATGTTCAAGACGTGAAATTAATTGATGAATGGAGGGCAAATAATGAGTGAAAATGTGAGTTTGCCGCGGCATATCGGGTTTATTGTTGATGGAAATCGGCGGTGGGCAAAGCAGCACGGTCTGCCGGCATACGAAGGACATCTGGCGGGATATAACGCACTAAAAGACGTGGCGCTAGAGGTTCTTCATCGAGGCGTGAAATACGCGAGCGCTTACGTTTTTAGTACGGAGAACTGGAAACGGTCAGAGGAAGAAGTCCGACATTTGATGAAATTGTTATTGAACATACTGAAGGCTGACCTGCCGATATTTATTGAAAACGAGGTTCGCTTGAGGGTTGTTGGCTCCAGGGGGGGCTTGTCGGATCAATTGATCAAAGCGATTGACGAGGCTGAAGAAAAGACCGCCGATCTGAAAAACGGAGAATTGGTTTTATGCTTAAATTATGGCGGACATTTGGAAATTGCTGATGCGGTTAAAAAAATTGTTCAATCTGGAGTTTCTGCTGAGGAAATCACGCCTGAGTTGATTGCTGAAAATATATACGCGCCAGAGGTGCCGCCGTGTGATTTGATTGTTAGAACTTCTAGCGAGCAGCGGCTCAGCAACTTTATGTTGTGGCGATCAGCGTACAGCGAGTTGATGTTTATTGAGAAGAATTGGCCAGATATGACAGTTGATGACGTGTCGGTTATTTTAGAGGAATATACTAATCGGAATAGGCGGTTTGGAAAATGATTATTTGGGGAGTGCTTTTAGGGCTATTTGTTCTCATTTTATTGGTGGTTTTGCATGAATTAGGTCATGCTATTGTCGCCAAGAGAAACGGCGTTAAGGTTGAGGAATTTGGAGTCGGATTTCCGCCTGCCGCAAAAAAATGGAAAGTAAAGCGAAGTTTCTTGGGTGAGGACGTAACGTTTAGTTTGAACTGGCTGCCGCTTGGTGGGTTTGTCAGATTGAAAGGTGAATACGATTCCGCAAAAGGCGAGGGCACATATGGCGGATCGACATTTTGGGTGAAGACGAAAATCCTGTTGGCTGGTGTTATGATGAACTGGATAACTGCGATTGTTTTGTTCACGATTCTTGCGGTAATTGGCATGCCGAAAATCCTGTCGAACCAAGTTCAATTGCCATTTGATACAGAGGTTAGGCGTTCACCAGTAGCGATAGCAAAAGTTACGCCAGGTTCGCCTGCCGATAAAGCTGGACTTAAGATCAATGACGAACTGATTGAGATAAACGGTCAGTCGCTTACAGAGGCGGGAAAGTTGCCAATTGTAACGAAGGAGAATGCTGGCAAAAAAATCAACGTCAAGTATAGGCGTGACGGCAAAGAATCGTCGCTTGACGTCCAGTTGAATGATGAAAAAACAGTGAAAACTGGCGGATATTTGGGTGTTGTTCCGGGGCAGACGGAGAAAATGTATAGCACATGGTCGGCGCCTATTGTGGGTGTGGCGACTACCGGGCAATTGTCATATGAAACTATCAAAGGCGTTGGTGTGTTATTGGTAAAAACCGTGCACGGATCAATTGGACAAGTATTCGGTTCCGCAGAATCAAAAGAGTCTGCACGAGCTGATTTGGCTTCTGTCAGCGGGAGCGTAGCAGGACCAATTGGCATACTGGGCGTATTATTCCCGTCGGTTGTCAGTTCTGGAATTGAGTACATCATTTTCGTGGCGGCGTTAATCTCGCTGACTCTGGCAGTGATGAACATTTTACCAATCCCAGCGCTCGACGGCGGTCGCTGGTTTACGATGACAATTTTCCGCTTATTTAAGAAAGATCTGACGAAAGAGCGCGAGGAAAATATTCAGGCAACCGGTATGTTGATTCTATTAATCTTAACAATTTTGGTGACGATCAGTGATGTTGGAAAGCTCTTCTAAGAAATTAAAAAACCGCAAATGGTGGCTGATTTTGGCGCTCCCAGCGTGGGTTTATGGCGTATTTTTGGCGGTGGAAGTTGTTGTTTCATTGGCGGTCGGTGCTTTGATAAAAATCGGTGTACCACTCAATTCTGTAAATCCGGTTATTTTTAACACGGTGCTTTCGGTTGTTGTATATATTTTGTCGCTAATTGTCGTGATTGGTGTTCCGTTTTTCGTTAAGAAGCGCCGAACAACTTTGAGCAATTTGGGCGTGAATGATTGGCCGACGTTTTTGGAAATATTCATTTCTCCATTCGCTTTTGTGGCGTACTTTTTACTAACAATGGTTACGATGAGCATCGCCAGAGTTGTTTTCTTAGTGGATATGCAACAAAAGCAAGCTATACCGTTCAGTCAGAGTATGCTGGCGACTCATTGGCAATTTATCATGGCGTTTGTTGTGTTGGTGGTGCTGGCGCCGATTGTTGAGGAACTTTTGTATCGCGGATATCTTTATGGCAAGTTGCGCAATTCTTTCTCGATTTGGTCATCGATTATCGTAACGAGCATAGCGTTTGGCGCGGCACATCTTTGGGTTGGTCCAGATTTACCATTGCAATGGGCGGTGGCAGTTGATACATTTACTTTAAGCCTGGTGATGTGTGCGACCAGGGAATACACTGGCGCAATTTGGGTGCCGATTATGATGCATATGGCGAAAAACGGAATAGCTTTTTATTTCTTGTTTATCAATACGGGCGCAATTAATCAGACGGAATCGTTATTGCCATTTATATTTATGTAAAGGAGAAAAATATGCGAATGACACAACTTTTTACTAGAACTTTGAAACAGGCGCCAGCTGGCGAGGTTGCGCGAAATGCTCAGCTTTTGATTCGTGCTGGCTACGTGCATAAAACGATGGCAGGCGTTTATTCGTTTTTGCCGTTGGGTTTGAGGGTTCTTGAGAATATTAAGCAAATTGTTCGCGAGGAAATGGACAAAGTTAATAGCCAGGAATTGGTGATGAGTACTTTGCAGCGAAAGGAATTGTGGCAAGAAACTGGCCGCTGGAGCGATGAATTGGTCGACGTTTGGTTTAAGTCTAAGCTGCAAGACGGCACGGACATTGGTTTTGGCTGGACGCACGAGGAGCCGATTGTTGATCTTCTTCGTAATTACTTAAAGAGCTACAAAGATTTGCCAATTAGCGTTTATCAATTCCAGAACAAATTGCGAAACGAGCTTCGCGCTAAGAGTGGAATTATGCGTGGTCGTGAATTTGTGATGAAAGATATGTATTCGATTCACGATAGTAAAGAGAGTTTGGATAGTTATTACAATTCAGTCATCGAGGCATATAAGCGTTGTTATGACCGATTTGGGATTGGCGATGAAACATATGTGACGTTTGCTTCTGGCGGTGCTTTTACGAAGTTTAGTCATGAGTTTCAGACGATTTGCGATGCTGGTGAGGATTATATTTATTTGCATCGTGGTAAAAATATCGCTGTTAATGAAGAAGTTTTAGATGAGGCAATTGAGGAGCTCGGCGTTGATCGTAGTGAGTTGGAAAAGGTGAAAACTGCCGAAGTTGGCAATATCTTTAATTTCGGCACACAGAAATCCGAAGAAATGAAGTTGGTGTTTACTGACGCCGAAGGTAAAGAGCGATACGCTTATATGGGAAGTTATGGCATTGGAATTACGCGAGTTATGGGCGTGATTGTTGAGAAGTTCGCTGACGATAAAGGTTTGGTTTGGCCAGAAAATGTTGCGCCGTTTAAGGTTCATGTCGTTGCAATTGGCGAAAAGGGTCAGGAACTAGCAGGTAAGTTTTATGACGAGCTGGCTAATAGCGGCGTCGATGCGCTACTTGATGATCGCGATGAGCGTCCAGGCGTGAAATTTGCTGACGCTGAGTTAATGGGATTGCCGTGGCGGATAACGA
>JABZJR010000021.1 GCA_015257705.1 Nanosynbacter sp. | reverse complement strand
AATATATGGACGGTCGAGATTTTATTGAAATTCAAACGCCAATTTTGGCTAATTCAAGTCCTGAGGGTGCGCGTGATTTTCTAATTCCGAGCCGTTTGCAGGAAGGGAAATTTTACGCCTTGCCACAAGCTCCACAGCAGTTTAAGCAGCTGCTGATGGTTGGTGGTGTGCCGCGTTATTATCAGTTGGCGGCTTGTTTCCGCGACGAAGACCCGCGAGCAGATCGCTTGTACGGCGAGTTTTATCAGCTTGATTTGGAGATGAGTTTTGCTGAAAATGGTGAAGAAGTTCGCACTGAAGTTGAGCCTTTGATGAAGCAATTGGCGACTGATTTTGCTGGTAAAAAATTGTTGGATTTGAGCGATTTGGCGGTTGGTGATGGCAGTCCAATTCCGCGAATTTCGTATCGCGACGCCATGGAAACTTACGGTTCTGACAAGCCTGATTTGCGATTTGGTATGGAATTGATAGAATTGACGGATGTGTTCTCTGAGACTGAGTTTGGCGTATTTAAAAATGCTGAATGCATTAAGGCTATTTGCGTAAAAAATGGCGCAAGTTTGAGTCGCAAGCAAATTGACAATTTCACCAACATCGCTAAGAGTGAGGGTGCTGGCGGTTTGGCGTACATTACATATCAAGACGGCGAAGCAAAATCTCCAATTGCGAAATTCTTGAGCGAGAGGGAATTGGCTGACATTCAGCAGAAAACTGGTGCGGTTGATGGCGATGCAGTGTTCTTTGGCGCTGATTCTCGCTCGGTTGTTAACGCGGTGTTGGGGCGCTTGCGCAATGAATTTGCCTTGCACTTTAATCTTAAGGACCCATCGGTCGTGGCGTTTGCTTGGATTATTGATTTTCCGTTTTACGAGTGGGATGACCGAAGTAAAAAACTTGATTTTGGTCATAATCCGTTCAGTATGCCAAAGGGCGGTTTGCAGGTTCTGGAGTCTGCTGAAACTGATGCTGAGAAATTATCCATTGTCGCCGATCAATTTGACATGGTGATGAATGGTTATGAGATTTGCTCTGGCGGTGTTCGTAATCATAATCCAGCAGTGCTATATAAAGTATTCGGTTTGCTGGGCTTCAGTGAATCTTATGTTGAAGAAAAGTTTGGCGCTATGTTGGGCGCTTTCAAATACGGCGCTCCGCCTCACGCAGGATGTGCTTTTGGAGTTGATCGTATTTTGATGGAATTAACCGATGAGCAAAACGTCCGCGAGACTCTGGCGTTTCCAAAGAATGGCTCTGGTGTGGATGTGATGATGAACTCGCCATCGGTTGTCGATCCTGCTCAGTTGCGCGAATTGGGTTTGTAAATTAGTAGCAAAGTATAGTATATATTATACAATGAACGATAAACTAAGATATGCTACTGCCGAGGAATTCCATGTAGCGATAAATCAATCAATGCTGGGTGATGAAAGGAAGTGCTTTTTGTCCGAGTACTCGATAGATGACTATGCAAATATGAATCATACAATACTCATGCATAATAGCTATGCTGGGTTTGCCATTAAGGATGGTGATATAGTTAGTGTTTTTAATTCTAAACAGAATCCAGTGAGGCAGTCTTTGGATACTATGATTCCAGCAGCTATATCTCTGGGGGGGGGTGAAGCTTGACTGTATGGGTCAAGTATTATGCAATAAATATACTAAATATGGATTTATAGCTGTAGCGGCTGTGCAGTTTATGGACGAATATGCACCACGCAACTGGAATTATTCTAAGTTCGGCAGACCGGCTGTTTACTTTATGTTGCATAGGCAAATAATGTCGCTTAATAATGCTGACGAGTTCGCAGAGAGTGTGTCATATTTTCCATACGATGAAGCTTATCAATACAGAGAAGAGTTGATTGGTAATGCGCTGTAATATTATTCTTCACATTCCTCACGCCTCGTTATACTTGCCTTCTGATTTTTGGCGTGATATTACGGTAGATAAAGAGATTATCGAGAGGGAGTTGCGTTTCATTGCTGATTATAAAGTTGATGAGCTCGTTAAAAATATAAATAGCCATAAAATTATAGCTAAATATTCGCGGCTATATTGTGACGTCGAGAGGTTCTGTGATGACGAAGCTGAGCCGATGGCTAAGCTGGGTATGGGAGCGATTTATACACGTTTATCTGACGGTACGCAATATCGCAAAATAGGATCATCCCGCCGGGAAGAAATTTTGAGCAAATCATACGACTTACATCACAAACAGCTAAACGCATTGAGTAGGGAAATTGTTGATCAATATAGATCGTGTGTGATTATTGATATTCATAGTTATAGCGATGAATTGGTGCGAAGATTGTTTGGCTGGACGGAAAATTTACCGGATATTTGCCTTGGCTATGATGAAAAATGGTTCAGCAAAGACAATGCATCAAAATTGAAGACATATATTGAAAAAATGGGATATAGTTGTGAGTTAAATTATCCGTATTCTGGGGCGCTAGTTCCGATGGAGTTTTATCACGATGAAAATCCGAAGATATATTCGGTGATGTTGGAAATCAATAGGCGTGTCTATTTGAATGGTGATACGGTAAGCGAAAAGGCTGTGTGTAATATAGATAAAATAATAAATTTTATCGCAGAAAATCTAGATCCTAATCCCCAGCCAGGCCGCCAAAATGTCGCCTGCAAAGTAGGCTAATCCTGCTGCAATCGCCCCAAGGAGTAACGTGATGCCCGCAGACTGCCAAGGTGATTGTTTACTGACTTTGCCCTTGATGAAGCCGATTGCTAAGAACGTTGCCGCAGTTAGCGCCGAGCTAACATAGAATAATACCGCGTTTGGTGCTTTTAAGTTTGCAATTACGTCAATCAAATATGGCAATACTGGTACGCTACCGACCACCACGAAAGCTAAGAATGTTACTGCGCCTATGATCTTTGGGGATGAGCGTTTTTGGCTGTCGCGAACAGACTCTTCGTGTTCAGTGCTGGCTGCTAAATATGCGCTAGAGCCCATTGAGAATCCGTCGGCTATTAAATTAGCAATTCCTAATATAAGAATGACTGAACTGGATATTCCAGCACCGGCTGAAGCCGCCACGACTGCAAATGTTGTTACCGTGCCGTCGACTGCGCCATAAACAAATTCCGGTATGTATCGTTTGAAAAAATCTCGCATAACCATACCAGTTTATCATATTATTAACGATTAGCGGACGTCTTTATTGACAATTTAATAAGCTTATGCTATAGTGAAATAGTTAGATTATCTAATACAAACAATTTAACAAGCATGCTAAAATAAACATAACAAATATAAACTTTTGCAGAAAGGTAAAGCGTGGAAGATATCCAAACAGCCATCGTTTTATTATCAATCATCGTAGGATTGTTGTCGGTTATTATCGTAACGCTACTGGCAGTGGTTATCGCCTTGTTGGTAAGACTCAATACGGTCATGAAAAGCGTTAGTAAAATTACAACTAACGTAGCTAGTGCAACTGAGTGGTTGTCGCCAACAAAAGTTTTTAGTGAAATATCAGGTTTATTTCGTAAAAAATAATTAAAAAAGGAGTAAATATATGAAAAAAGTTTTAGCAATTATCGGAGCGGTAGCAGCAGGTTTTACAGCTGGAATTTTAACTGCACCAAAGAGCGGCAAGGAAACAAGGAAAGACTTGAAGGATAAAGCTATAAAAATGAAAGCCGACACTGAAAAGGTAGCTTGCAAAGCGACTGCCGCAGCAAAAGACAGCTTAAGTTCGTTAAAAGCTGGTTCTCAGAAAGTTGGAGATGCTGTAGCAGAAACCGCAAAAGACGTTAAAGGCAACGTCGAAAAACGTTTCAAGTAATATTTGACTCTATTCAAGAAGACGTGAGATAATATAAGTGATGAAAAAAGTTACTTTCTATCTCGCGTCTTTTTTGATTGTTTCTAGTTTGTTAGTGACGCCACGGGCAGTTGAGGCTCAGTCTGTTGATGCTACGGCTGATTATGAGATTATAAAAACGCTTGATCGAAACTGTAGTTCCGTAAGAGTTGCTATTAAAAACATCCACACCAATGACGCTCTAACTAGAGTTAACGTTGGACAAAGATATAATTCTATTTCTACCAAACTTATGGCCAGGCTGAACGGTCGATTAGCAATCAATAAGCTGGACAGTTCAAAGTTGGTGAACATTACTAATGAATTCGAGTCGACGAGACTTAAGTTTAATAGCAATTACAACGATTACGATACTGCGATGACTGATCTTCAGCGCGCAAATTGCTCTAATAATGTGGCGGACTATTATAAAAAATTGACCGTCGCTCGCGAGGCTCGTAATAAACTTTCTGAGGACGTGAAGGTCTTGGATGAATTGTTGGTGAGATATAAAGAAGAAGTGCAAGTTATTAAAAATTCGCTGTCTGGAGGTTCTAATGAATAGGGCTAAGGAATTATTTCGTAGTTATAAATTCGCTACATTTATTGGGCTGACTATTGCGGTCTCAGTTGTGTTGGTGTCGATCGCGATGTTTATGTATTACAAGACTGACGCTTATCGATTGGATTTGAGTCGCCCAGAATACGCTTCTCGCCGCAAGCAAATTAGTAAGGATGCGAATGAAAAAAGTCACGAATTTGACGCGCAAGGCACAGTAAATAAGGATACATTGAAGGAATTTTTGGGAATTTATGATAAAGAAGTAGAGAGCGTTAATAAAATCAAAGCGTTTTCTAATGATGTGTTGAGCGATAAAGAATTAGGTTTGTCTAATAATTAATCTTTATCTTCTGGTTATTGAGGTTGGGGTCGGCAGAGTCGCCAGAAGAACTCCTTCGCGATCAAAGTTTTGTAGCAATCGATGTCGCATTTCAGAGGTAACAGACCACTGATCGGATGGCTGAGTTTTTCCGGCAATAATCAATTCTGTTCCTCGTCCAGTAATATCACCAACGGAAACGAATTTAGGCGGATCGATAATTTTCTTTTGCCAAGCCTTTTCTTTAGCCAATTCTTGGCCAGTAGCGTTAATGATGTCTGTAACTGCAGAAATGTCAGAACTTGGGTCGATATAAATGCTAAAGCGCGACATACTATAGCCCATAGTTTTATTGATAACGTGCTGGATCGTACCATTTGGAACATAATGAACATTGCCCTCAGAATCTCGTATAACAGTAGTGCGAGTGCCGACTCTCTCGACGGTTCCAGCGGCTCCCATTACGTCAACAACATCGCCAACACGATATTGATTTTCAGCGATGATGAAAATACCAGATAAGAAGTCTTTAACGAGCGATTGAGCGCCAAATCCTAATGCCACACCGATTATACCAGCACTAGCGAATAGCGGCGATAAATCAAATAGAAATAGTTTATTGGCGACAATTGCGGCTACATAGAAAATTATTATGATTTGCCAGAAACTTCGGGTTAATTGGATGAGAGTTTTTTCGCGCTTTTCTATGTCTTTACGGTGCCAGGAACGATGTTTAGCGGTGGAGCGTATAGAATAATGGATAGTCCAAGATAATAAATATTTCCCCAGAAAATAAACAAAAACAGAGCCGATAATAATGCTAACTGTGTCGATAATGCGCTCACTAATTAGCCAGCCAAGGTTGTTGCCGTACAGCCATTGACCTAACGTAGAAGAATCTAAGAACTGTTTTATAAGCTTATCCATTATTGATTTAGTATAATAGAAAATATGAGTTTTGTCGATCCGAATCAATTTATTATCACCAGAAAACGTAAGAAGTATAAATTCGCTTTATTCCACAATTCACCTCTATGCTTTGAATTTGACGAGTGGGCAAAGCAGGAAGTAGATTGTTTGGAAATCGGTGCTGGAACTGGACTATTCAGTGTGGAGCTTGCATTGCGCCATCCTGAAAAGACGTTTTTAGCAATTGACGTGAAAGGCGATCGATTGCAGAAGGGTGCGAAAATTGCTGAAGAAAAAGGGCCGGAGAATGTGTTTTTTGTTCGAGCGCGGGCTGATCAAATAGACCAATTAGTGGAGCAGAATTCTTTGGAGCAAATTTGGGTAACATTTCCTGATCCATTCCCAAGGAAGCATAGCGCTGGGCGTCGCTTGACTCATCCTAATTTTTTGAAGAAGTATTCTTCATTGCTAAAATCGGACGGATCTTTATTAATCAAACACGACGACCACAATTTTTTCTGCTGGAGCTTGGAGCAATTGGTGGCAGAAAAATGGCAAATTAAAGAGTTGAGTTTTGATCTTCATGAATCCGCGCTAAGTGACGAATATAAAATAATGACGACGTACGAACAAAGGTGGATTGGTGAAGGAAAAACTATTAATTTCGTAAGAACTACCCGCTAATAAATGAAAGGAATATTATGCAATTTAACGATTATTCAACGAAAGCAATTTCTACTTTAACAGATAAAGATTCTCATAAATATGGTGATGTTGACGCGAGGTTGATGGCGCAGATATTGGGATTAAGTGGCGAATCTGGTGAAGTCGTGGAGAAGTTTAAGAAAATCCTGCGTGATAAAAATGGGGAAATTTCAGATGAAGACCGTGACGCAATAGTAAAAGAGCTCGGTGATGTGTTATGGTATGTCAATTCTATAGCGCATTTGCTTGGTTGTAGTTTAGAGGAAGTGGCTCGCAGAAATAATGATAAACTGCTTAGCCGCCAGAGTCGAGGGAAGATTCACGGCAGCGGCGATGATCGCTAATTTTTAGCTAATTGCTCGCGAATCCATCCGTCGATTGTGCCAGCGCCCATACACAGGATGAGTTTTCCAGAGTTCCTTGCTGCGGTTATTTCTTGCCATAAACTGTCATCTAATTCGGCAAAATGAACTTTTTCTTTGTCGATATTTTTGGCAAGTTGTTGTGGCGTCAAGGTTGGCAAATCTGGATTCTCCCTCGTTAAGTAAGTCGGCAGCCAGTAAATTTCATTGGCATCATGGAAAATATTGTCAGTGTATTGGTCTATTATTTCGTGCTGGCGAACATTTTGGTGTGGCTGATAAACCAGAACTACATCGTTTGACAACTCCTTAGCCATCTGTAGTGTCGCTTGAATTTCAACTGGGTGATGTCCATAGTCAGAGTATAGATTTTCGGCGAGCTCTTCAAAACGTCGTCCTGATCCGGGGAAGGAGTTTATTGCTTGGTATATTTCTGACTCCTCCGCGTCCACTCCCATATGTTTCAAAGCTTCAATCACCAAAGTAGCGTTCTTTCGGTTATGCTCGCCGGGCAGAGCGATATTTTTATTGGAATCGTGCAAGATTGTTAGATTTTTCTCATCAAATATGGCAGAATTTTCTTGCCACGCGATAACTTTTTTAGATTTTTCACCGAATTCACGGAAAGCATCTAAGTAAGATTCTTTTGTTGGATATGTGTCTGGATGGTCGTAGTCAACAGATGTGATAAGGCTGATTTCTGGAGAAAAATGCAAAAAGTTGCGGTCAAATTCATCACATTCGTATACGAAAAATTGGCTATTTTTATCGAATGTTCCACTTGGTCCGAAGCTTAAAGTCGAACCTACTGAATAGCTGACAGGAATTTGCAATTGCTCCATTGCCCAGACTAGCATGCTCGTTGTTGTGGTTTTTCCGTGGGTACCAGCGACCGCGATAAGTTTCAGGTTTTTATCGGCGATTATTTGCGCCAGCAATTCGTCGCGCTTGCTGGTTTTTATGCCTAGTTTTCGCGCCAAGACTAATTCTGGGTGATTTTCTGGTAAAGCAGCGGTGTAAATAAACCAATCAAATGGTGATTTATCGTGCTCTGATTGCAAGAACGCGCCAGATTGGTCAAAAGAAATAGGAATTCCGGCTGACTCTAATTCGTTTGTGATAAGACTTGGTGATTTGTCGGAGCCGCAAACACCATACCCGACCCCTAAGGCAATTCTGCTCAGCGGTCCGATGGCAACGCCGCCAATTCCTGAAAAATAAATTCGCATACAAATATTATACCACCGCAGCGGTAGTAATATTCACGTCATTGGGATAATTTGCTATACTAAAACCATAGAGAAAGTGGTGGGATGGCTATAAATAAGAAGAAAACCAAGTTCAGAATTAAGCAGCTCAGTCAGATTAAGACTTGGCAGTTGGTGGTTTTATTGATTATGTCTGGTTTTATTTCGGCAACTTTTTTGAGATTGAATAATGTTGGTATGGTCGAGCGACGAGAATCTGTAGAAAATGCAGATAAGGCTGGAGATATAGTCAATCTTCAGCAGCGACTATACGATTTGCAGCGTTATGTATCTACACATATGAACGCTGATCCGGGGAAGATTGCGCTGGATCATACATATAAACAAATGTATGACCGGAAGCTGAAAGAGTTTGAAGAAGAGATAAAAAATCAGTCTAACAATGATACTGTGTCGAAAGTTAGGGCTGTCTGTGATGCTAGGGCGCAGCAAGGCGGTTACGGCCGATTTACGACACAGGCGGATCCGAGGTATATCAATTGTATTAATGAGGAGTGGGCGAAATATCCTGCCGCGAAAGCCACTAACTTGCAGTTTGAAGCACCTTCAACCGAGCCATATTATCATACCTTCGTTTCACCGATATGGTCAGCTGATTACGCGGGGTGGTCTTTGCTAGTGACGATATTTATTGCCATGATTATCGTAATGAGGTTGGTTGTTCTGGGGATGTTAAAGTTGATGCTTAGGCGACGAAATAAGCTTTTTTAGCTTGACAGGGGTGATATAGAGATAGTAATCTATATAGGTATATCATTAATAGGAGGTATATAACCAAATGGCTTATAAACATACCAACTCAAAGGGCATCACATATTACTTGCACAAGACTGACGTAACTTTGCGCGGCGGCAAGACTCAAACTATTTACTTCTTTGCTAAGGTTGAGAAGAATGAAAAGGGTACACCATGTGATCTACCAGAAGATCGTATTGTGAAAGAAAACCCACGCAACGGCTTTTTGACAATTTCTAAGAAAAAATAGTCCTTTGCTTGCGCCATAAGCGTGTTTGGTGATATAGTATAACCAAACAAACAGGTGCCATAACTCCTCTGTAGAAAGCAGGGGAGTTTTTTGTTGGGGTTGATTATTTGTGGATATTGTGGTATAATAGCTACCGTATGGAGTTGAAGACGGCTGAAGTGTTGGATCTTGCTAGACCGAACAGAGCGGGCGTTATTGATGTTGTTGATTCGGACGGTAATGTTGTGCCGTTGGACTATTTAGGCGAAGATTTTGTTCCTGATGCGAATAGTTATAGTGATAAAGATTTTACGAAGAGAAATAGAATTATAGTTGAGATGTGTGATCTTTTCGGTAGGATTCGTCGTCGTGCTGGCTTTACCGAATGTCATAGAGG
>JABZJR010000020.1 GCA_015257705.1 Nanosynbacter sp. | reverse complement strand
ATTTATGATAATGATGGCTCATTTTTCTTGAAATTGGTGGTTTTTGTGATATTAAGTGCGCTGTGGCTTCGTCTAAAAAATCCAGTTGAGATGGGCGGCTTGGTCGTTCAGGCCATTCCTGCCGGTCTATTTATTGCGTTGCTATTAGTCTTAAAAATTGAGAAATACCAATTTAATCGGAAAATTTGGTACGTCACGATAATTTTCATGGCAATTCTAACTTCGTTTACGCCGGTTGGCGTGATGATTTAGAGCCTGTCTTTATTGACAATAATATACATAACGTGCTATAGTGAGGAAGTAATTTCTATTACGCGTAATATCAACTGTTCTCCTTGGTGAATGAGCAGGTCTGGTTATGAGCGGATGTTTACATTTAACGTTCTCCCAGAATCCAGAAACCGCACGTCATCAGGAGTATTTAAGTGGGAGTGAGGAAAAGTGAAAACACTTCTCGGTACCAAACTTGGTATGACCCAGCTCTTGGCTGAAGACGGCAAAGCCATTCCGGTAACGCTGATCCAAGCCGGCCCTGTCACCGTTACTCAGGTGAAGACTGTCGAAACCGACGGTTACAATGCGGTACAGGTAGCTTTTGGAGAGGGTAAGAACCTGAGCAAGGCCGTGGCTGGACACGTTAAGCCAGCCCAAGTGACCCCGAAACATATTCGGGAATTCCGTGTCGACCAGATTCCAGAGGATCTGAAAGTTGGCAGTGAAATTAATGTTTCCGCGTTTGAAGTCGGCGATTTTGTCGATGCAACCGGAACCAGCAAAGGTAAAGGTTTCGCTGGAACCATTAAACGCCACAACTTTAAGCGTCATCGTAAGACGCACGGTGGTAAAGGTAATACTCGTAAGCCAGGTTCAATTGGCTCGATGTATCCACAAAAAGTTTTCAAGGGCAAGACGATGGCTGGCCACATGGGTCACGAACGTGTTACTGTTAAGAACTTGGAAGTGGCATATGTTGATCCAGAGACCAATCTAATCGGGGTTAAGGGCGCTGTTCCTGGACCACGAAAGGGGCTGATTATTTTAGGAGGTAACAAGTAATGGCAGATTCAACCAAACTTCCTAAAGACATTTTTGCTGTGGAAGTGCCAAACCACGAATTGTTGAAATTGGCATATGACAGCTACTTGGCAAACGCACGCCTAGCTAGCGCTACAACCAAGCAGCGCGGCGAAGTTTCTGGTGGTGGTAAAAAACCATGGAAGCAAAAGGGAACTGGTCGAGCACGTTTTGGCTCAAGCCGTAACCCAATCTGGCGCGGCGGTGGTGTAGTCTTTGGCCCACGCGGCAACGAAAACTACACTAAAAAATTGTCAAAGACTGCTAAGAAAGTGGCAGTTCGCCAAGCTTTGACTGTAGCTAACGAAGCTAAGAAAATTGTCATCAAAGATGTTAAGACTACTGGCAAGACCAAGGAAGTCGCAACATTCCTAGCTGACAATAAGTTCGAGCGCCGTGTTCTGATCGTTGTAGATGAGAAGACGCCAGAGCTTATGCGTGCTACAAACAATATTCAGAACGTTTTGGTGGTTCGCGCTAATTATCTAAGCGTTTATCACATTCTGAATGCGGATACAATCGTTATAACACCGAAAGCTCTACCTGTAATTACTGCATGGTTGGGCAAGGAGGAAGCGTAATATGAAACAGACGATTATTATCCCACGCGTTAGTGAAAAGGCTTACGCACAGAGCGCCAATGGCATATATGTGCTACGCGTTCCACTTAACTTGAATAAGAACGAAATCAAATCAGCTGTAGAAGCGCAATTTGGCGTTACTGTAGTTAAGGTTAAAACCTTAGTGCAAGACGGCAAGGCTGTACGCTTCTCACGAGGCAAGAATCGTTATCCTGGCACAACAACGCGCAAGGATTGGAAGAAGGCTTACGTGACGCTGAAAGAAGGCGATAAGCTCGATGTGTTTGACGCAGTAGAGCAGCAGATGGAGGAGATCAAGTAATGCCAGTGAAAGCTTACAATCCAACCACTCCTGCTCGTCGCGGCATGACGAGTCAGGATTTGTCAGACATTACAACAAGAAAACCTCTTAAAAGTCTGATTAAAGCTAAAAAGCAAAATGCCGGTCGCAACAACCAAGGTCGAATTACTGTTCGTCATCGCGGAGGCGGCGTTCGTCGTCACTACCGCTTGGTGAACCACAATTTGCCAGCAGGCTTGACCTTGACGATTGAAGAAATCGAATACGATCCAAACCGCTCAGCTCGTATTGCTCGAGTTAAGGATCAGTACAATTTGTACCACTACATCTTAGCTGACACCTCAATGGTTAAGGGTAAGACTATCCGAACTGGTGAAGAAGCTCCAATTGAGACTTCGAACCGCTTGCCATTGTCAGTTATTCCTGTTGGTACGATGATTTACGCTATTGAGTTGACCGCTGGTAAGGGCGCACAAATGGTACGTGCTGCTGGCGCTAAAGCTCAGTTGATGGCAAAAGAAGGCAACTACGCAACTATCAAATTGCCATCTGGCGAAGTTCGCAAAGTTCGCTTGGAGGCTACCGCTGCTATCGGTGTAGTCGGTAACGTCCAGCACCAAAATGTTAAGATCGGTTCAGCTGGTCGAAAACGTCGCAAGGGTATTCGTCCAACCGTTCGTGGTGTCGTTATGAACGCCGCAGATCACCCACATGGTGGTGGTGACGGTGGTCGCCACGGTACTGGTAAAGCACCACGTACTCCTTGGGGTCAATTGACATTAGGTTATCGAACTCGTCGCCGCAAAGGCTCGAATAAATTAATCGTACGCACGCGTCACGACGCGAAGAGGAAGAGGTAAATCACGATGAGTCGTTCATTAAAGAAAGGTCCATTCGTCGATGTAAAGCTAGCAAAGAAAATTGCTGCTCTTAGCCTTGACGATCGAACCGTTATCAAAACGTGGGCGCGCGCTTCGACTATTACACCAGAGATGGTTGGTCGAACGATTGCTGTTCACAACGGTAGAGTGCACGTACCAGTGCTGATTACCGAAAACATGGTTGGTCATAAGCTCGGTGAGTTTAGTCCAACTCGTAAATTCCGTAAACACGGTGGAAAGGATAAGAAGTAATCATGGCTGATACAACTTATACTGTCCGTGCTTACGCTAAAGGTGTTGATCAGGCACCACGTAAGGTAAGTCTAGTCGCAGCTTTGGTGCGAGGTCGTACTGTAGCTGATGCGCTAGTTATCTTAGAGCACGTTCCAAAGCGCGCTGCCAGCCCAGTTAAAAAGGCTATCGAAAGCGCTAAGGCAAACGCCATTAACAACCACGGCTTGGACGCTAAAAGTTTGGTAATTACGACTTTGAGCGTTACTACTGGTACACGTTTGCGCCGATTTAAGCCTGCATCACGTGGCCGCGCTTTGCCATTCCAGAAAAAGACTTCAAATATTTTGGTTGAAGTAACTGGTACAGAAAAGCCAAAGAAAGCGCCTGCAAAGAAGGCCGAAGCTAAGGCAGAAGCAAAAACTGCTAAGCCTGCAGCTAAAAAAGCCGCTAAACCGGCAGCAAAAAAGGAGGAGAAGTAAATGGGTCAAAAAGTGAATCCAATCAACTTCCGCCTACAGGTCAATAAGAACTGGAGCTCTCGTTGGTTTACGGCCAATAAAAAAGAGTTTGCAGAGGCGATTCGTCAGGATCACGAAATCCGCGAGTTGATTGAAAAGAAATTTGCCTCACGCCCAACTATCAATCGCATTGAGATTGAGCGTAGCGCTAACTTGATCACGATTACAATTCACACGGCAAAAGCTGGTGTTGTTATCGGTCGCGGTGGTGCTGGCGTGAACGAATTGAAGAAGCAAGTTGAGAAGATTGCTGGTCAGCCAGTTCGTATCAACATTGAAGAAGTTCGCCGTCCAGAATTGGCAGCCAAATTGGTAGCTGAGAATATCGCTCGCCAATTGGAGCGCCGAATCAACTTCCGCCGTGCAACTAAAATGACCGCACAAAACACCATGAATGCTGGCGCTAAAGGTATTCGTATTGAGGTGGCTGGTCGTTTGAACGGCGCTGAAATGGCACGTCGCGAAAAGGTAATTGAAGGCTCAGTGCCTCTACACACCTTGCGCGCTGATATTGACTTCCACTGTGCTCGCGCTCAGACACCAGCTGGTATCATTGGCGTGAAAGTGTGGATTTATAAGGGAGAAAGGAGTCGCTAAATGCTGTTACCAAAGAAAACTAAGCACCGCAAAGTGCGTATTGGAAAAAACCGCGGTCAAGCAACTCGTGGCAATTACATAGCGTTCGGTGACTTTGCATTGCAATCACAATCAAATGAGCGCATCAACTCCCGCCAAATCGAGTCTGCTCGTCAGGCGATGACTCGTTACATCAAGCGTGGCGGTAAGATTTGGATTCGAATCTTCCCTCACACTCCAGTTACCCGAAAGCCACTTGGCCTGAAGATGGGTGGCGGTAAAGGTAACCCAGAGTTCTTTGTTGCTAAGGTAAAGGCTGGTACTGTTCTGTTTGAGATGCAAGGCGTTTCAGAGGAAGTTGCTCGCGAAGCAATGCGTCTGGCTAGCCACAAATTGCCAGTCAAATGTAAGTTCATCAAGCGGGAGGACGCATAATGGCTGAAACGAAGAAATCTGTTAAAGCAGCAGTTGTTAAGACTATTGACGATTTGAAGAAGGAATTGGCTGAAAAGCGAAACGACTTACTTCAGGCAAAACGTTCTCACGCTGCTGGCGAATTAGTTAATCCAAAAGCGTTGCGTTCACTCCGAAAGGAAATTGCACGCCTGCTGACACAAATTAATAATACAAAGGAGAGCAAGTAATGGCCCGACGAACATTGATTGGCGTCGTAACGAGTGCCAAGCGCGACAAGACCATCACCGTGACGGTCACTAGCCGCGAAACGCATCCGCTATACGGCAAGCAGTACACCGTGACTCGCAAATACACTGCTCACGATGAAACCAACGAAGCAGGTGAAGGCGACAAGGTGCAAATCGAAGAGACTCGCCCAATTTCCAAGACTAAGAGCTTTACTCTGGTTAAGGTGATTGAAAAGTCTCGCGGTTCTATCAAACTAAAGGACGAAGTTTCTGGCGAAACTAAGGAAGAGGCTAAGGAGGACGACAAATGATCCAACAAGAATCTCGCCTTAAGGTAGCCGACAACTCAGGTGCTAGGGAAGTTTTGTGTATTCGCGTTCTTGGCGGTACACGACGCCGTTACGCTCGCGTTGGCGACGTAATCGTCTGCTCGGTAAAAGACGCTAGCCCAACCGGTAACGTTAAGAAAAAATCTGTTGTTAAGGCTGTAGTTGTCCGTACTCGCGATCAAATTCATCGCAAAGACGGCTCAACAATCTGCTTTGACGACAATGCTGTAGTGATTATCAACGATGACAAGCAACCAAAAGCTACTCGTGTCTTCGGTCCAGTTCCACGCGAACTTCGCGATATGGGCTACATGAAGATCGTCAGCTTAGCTCCGGAGGTACTCTAATGGCTCGAATTCATAAAGACGATACTGTAAAAATTATTGCTGGTAAAAATAAAGGCACAACTGGTAAAGTTCTAAAAGTTAACACAAAAGATCAAACTGTTTTGGTCGAAGGTGTTGGCGTTGGACATCGCCACGTTAAGCCAAGCCAGTACAATCCAAAAGGCGGCAAAAAAGATATTCACGTACCAATGGATATCAGCAAAGTCGCTTTGGTTGTTGATGAGAAATCAGGCAAAACCAGTCGGGTTGGTTTAGTAAAGAATGTTGACGGCGGCAAAACTCGTGTTGCTCGTCAAGCAAAAAATAAGGAGATTAAATAATGGCAGAAAAGAAAACTGTCGTGCCAGCTCCTCGCTTGAAAGCCTTGTATCAAGGAACTTACCTTAAGGAACTACAAGCCGAATTGAATCTAAAGAACGTGCATGAAGTGCCAGCTTTGGAAAAGATCGTCGTGAGCGTTGGTACCGGCAAAAAGAAAGATGACAAGCGTCATTTCGAAATTGTCAAAAACACTGTCGAGAAAATCACAGGTCAAGCACCAGTGGCTCGACGAGCCAAAAAATCAATCGCGACATTTAGCATTCGTAAAGGTATGGGTGCGCCAATTGGTGTTAGCGTAACTTTGCGCGGCGCTCGTATGTACGAGTTCATGGATCGTTTGATTAACGTTGCTTTGCCTCGCGTTCGTGACTTCCACGGCGTTGGCTTGAAGTTTGATAAAGGCGGCAATTACAATCTAGGCATCACCGAGCAATCGATTTTCCCAGAATTAACATTTGAGGAAACTCAGGTTTTGCACGGTTTGCAGGTTACATTTGTTATCAAGAACGGCAACAAGGAAGCTTCTAAGGCGTTGCTAGAAAAATTCGGCATGCCGTTTGAGAAGAAAGGAGGCGTCAAGTAATGGCTAAGAAATCAATGGTCGCTCGTGATAAGAAGCGCATGAAGATGATTGCTAAGTTTGCAGCCAAGCGTGCTGAGTTGAAAGAACTTGGCGACCTCGATGGTTTGCAAAAATTGCCTCGCAATTCTAGCCCGACCAGGCACAAGAACCGTGATAGCATCTCTGGACGCCCACGCGGCTACATGCGTCAATTCGGCTTGAGCCGTATCAATTTCCGCGAAAAAGCAGCCAAGGGTGAAATCCCAGGCATAACAAAGAGTAGTTGGTAAGAAGGAAAGGAGATTAGAATATGTCTATGCAAACTACAGACCCAATCGCCGACCTTCTGACTCGCATCCGCAATGCGAAATTGGTTGGCAAAACGGAAGTTCGTGTTCCGTCCAGCAAGATGAAGAAAGTCATCGCTGAACAATTAGTCAAAAACGGCTACTTGGCAGATGTCAAGCTGGAAGATGCTAAACCTCGTGGCGTGTTGGTAGTTACTATCAATGAAAAAGGAACTAACAGCACTATCAACGAAATTACCCGCATCTCAAAACCTGGTCGTCGCGTTTACGTCGGCGCTAGCGAGATTCCAAAGGTAAAGAGCGGCCGCGGTTTGGTACTTATCTCAACATCGAAAGGCGTCATGACTGGCGCTGAAGCAGCCAAGGCTAAACTTGGTGGCGAATTGTTGTTGAAGGTCTACTAAGCCTCACGCAAATCAAATAAACGTCCTCATTGCAGGGCGTTTATTTTTTATATCTATCTATACAGAGATAGTATAATAGTGACATGATCGATCTTAAGAATGTGTCTTATGAAACTAATAGTCGAGAATTGTTTAGTGATGTAAGCTTTGCTATCAACGCTGGAGATAAAATTGGACTAGTTGGTTCAAATGGTGCCGGAAAAACTACTTTATTAAAAATAATAAACGGAGATATCCAGCCTACATCAGGTGATATTATTTCGAGTGGTGAAGAAATAGGTATTTTACCACAAAACCTGAATAAATGGCTCGATAAGACAGTTTATGATTTTATAGAAGAAGTGACTGGCGTTAAGTCGGCTAGAGAAGAATTTGATTATCAGTGCGAGAGATTAACCCAAGAGGTTAGTGAAAAGACGCTATTAGCTTATGGCGAAGCTCTGGAGAGGTATGAAAAATTCGAAGTAGCAAATTTTGACAGGACGATTAAAAAGGCTTTATCACGAGCGGATCTGGGTGATATTGATCCGGATAGACGTCTGAATACATTTTCTGGGGGGCAACGCACACGGATAGCTTTGGCAGCAGTTTTTGTGTCTAGTTATGATCTAATTTTGCTTGATGAGCCAACTAATAACCTTGATGACAGTGGAGTAATCTTGCTTGAAGATTTTATTGACAATTCGCCAGCTTCATTTTTGATCGTGTCTCATGATCGGCATTTCTTACGTAACACTGCAGAACGTATCATAGAATTGACTGGCGGCAAGGGCGTGAATAAGTATAATCTTGGTTACGATGAATATATTGAAGCAAGACGTGAAGCTCGTCAAGCAATGATCGACCGCTATGAGCAATATGAAAAGGAGAAAAAGCGACTATACCGCGTTGCGCGGGATGCGAGAATTCGTGCGAATTCGGCCAAAGCTAGCCATAAAAAATCGGATAGTGATAAGTTAAATGATAATTTTCGTAAAGAGCGCGCATCTTCAAATATTGCAGGGGCGGCTGGAGGCGCGGAGTCTCGCCTGCGGCAATTGGATGAACCTGAAAGAGCGGAGGATGAAATTGCTATTAAGTTTGCTTTCGACGAAGTATCGTCTAAGAAACATAGCCTTATTTCTGTGCAATCGCTAAGTATTTCACATGATGGAGAGAAGATTATAGGACCCGTTACTTTTAATGTACGTCCTGGTGATAAAATATTGATCCAGGGAGAGAATGGTTCAGGAAAATCTTCGCTCCTCAACTTTATTATGGGAAATAATACACCTGAGTATCATCGCGGAGAAATAAAAAAAGGCGAAAATGCAAAAATAATATATATGAACCAGTCGCAATCATTGCCACTTAAAGACAACTCGCCTTTGGATAATTTGCGGTATTTATCGCCAAAACTTGAATTACACGACGCGATCAATATATTAATTCGTTTTGGTCTGGATAAACAAACAATCTCTTCGACAAAAGCAATAGATCTCAGTGGTGGCGAACGAGCTAAAGTTTTGCTTGCTGCTATGTCAACGAACTCTCCTGATCTTATCATCCTGGATGAGCCGACGAATAACCTTGACATTCCTACGATTGAAGCTTTGGAACTGGCGCTAGGTCAGTATAAAGGAGGCGTTGTGATAGTGTCTCATGATCAAGACTTTATTGAAAATATAGGGATAACGGAGAAAATTAAAATATAAAAAAGACTTGACGAAATGGCTTTGTAGAGAATTAGCTAAAATATTTAAATGTAAGTTTAGACGATCTAGCTGGTGATTCAATAGAAGAAGCAAGAAGTGATAAAAGGACTGCAATAATATCTCCAAATAGTATCTTGTAATAAAATTCAGTCATCAGGCAATTGCAAAGGTGGCAAAGATTCATCAAAATACGCTTTGTTTGGATGTGATAATACCAATTCTACTGCTTTTTGTATATTATAATTTAACTAAGGGGTGATTTTATGATAGTTAAAGAATATGGAAAATCTAATAAAGATATTATTATGTTATTACATGGTGGTGGATTATCATGGTGGAATTATGAAGAAGTGTCAGAAATATTAAAAAGTAATTATCATGTAATATTGCCAATATTAGATGGTCATTCAGGAAGCGATAGAGATTTTACTTCTATTGAAAGTAATGCAAATGAAATAATTGAATATATTGATAATAATTATAACGGAAATGTTAAACTTATAGGAGGACTTTCACTAGGAGCACAAATTTTATTAGATATATTGTCAAAAAGAGACAATATATGTGAATATACAATAATTGAAAGTGC
>JABZJR010000001.1 GCA_015257705.1 Nanosynbacter sp. | reverse complement strand
CGGATATATAGTTAAGGATACACCTCTTTACGATTTCATTGAAGATTGTAGCACTGCAGAAAAAGGTGAATATTGGTTCAATAGTGGCGGATGTACAGCACCAACAGATTCGACACAGACAACATCATCTACCGCACCAACATATAAAGATAATGAAAATAAAGATATTACTGACCAATCTTTCGGAGCTGATAATTCCGCCAAACAATACGACGACAAGAAGCTTTCCGCAATGTCAGTATTACTAATCGACTTCCAGATTGCCCAATCAATTAATGGCGAAGATGACGAAGAAGAAGCTCCTTCAACCACAGCTAAAGCTCCAGATAATGGTGAGGCAATTGGCGAACCACAATTAGAGGAAGCACAACAAGACGGATGGGGAGGCCATAGTAACGGAGAAATTCCAGATTCAGAATTGCAAACTCTATCTTTCTCGCCAGGCAATAAAATGAATAAGAAAGCTGCGGCGGCCATGGAAGAAATGAATAAAGCGTACAAAGCTGATAACGGGTCAGACTTAACAATTAATGAAGCGTATCGAGATTGTGCAACACAAATTAGATATAGAAAAGAACTAGGGGAAAAAGCAGCTCCAGCTCCTCCATGTATATCAAACCACGGCTGGGGTCTTGCTGCAGATATTGAAGTTGGCGCGTTTGGGTCTTCTACATACAATTGGCTGAAGGCTAACGCTCATAAATACGGATATGTACATCCTGCCTGGGCTGAACCAGGTAGAAGAAATCCCGAACAGTGGCACTGGGAGTATGCAAGGAAGGTCTAATGAATAAAGAAAATAAAGTCATATTAATATCATCCGTATTATTTTTAGTAAGTATTACGGTAACTTTCCTTATTGTTAAAAACCCTGACAGTAGTCAATACACAACTATTCTGTCATCATCTCAAAATGCCAACGAGAGCTCAAATAGTCAAAATAATACTCACGGGCAATCTTCAGAGCAAAAAGCTATCATCGAATTGCTAAACTCTACTTCCAGTACCTACGGTAATCGTGAATTAAAAAAATACTCAATAGTAAAAGAACAGGGCGAATTTAAGTTGGTTACTTTAGAAATTTATAGCGAGAAAATTAAATCTACTTATGACGTATACGCAATTCTAAGAAATAATTCGGTCGTAACGGGTGTTAATGATAGAAAATCCTCAGACGCCTTAAAAAATATTGGTGTTCCCACAGATATTATAAACGAATATAAAAGGAACCAGTCTGATGTATAAAAAGCTATCTATCGTTCTTTGCTTTGCTGTATCTTTTGCTATTACTATGCAACCAGTATCTTTGGCGGCAGAATATCCCGATTCGTATGTAACAAACGATATTCTTTGGTATAAAGAAAATGATTCAACAACTTGTTCCGGATCATCCTCTAATGGAGTGTCAGGATCTGATAATCAAGAGAAGATTTGGGGGTATTTACGCAACGCAGGATTAAGCGCTGAACAAACAGCTGGCGTGATGGCTAATATTCAAGCAGAATCCGGATTTAGCCCTACCAGACACGAAGTAGGCCAAGGATGGGAATCTGGAGGCTGGGGACTCGCCCAGTGGACATTCGGGAGGCGAACGCAGATAGCTAACAAAATACCATCTGAGCTAAAAAAATATTATAGCCAAGAATATGGCGGCGCGCCTAACGACAAGGGCATGGTCGATTCTATTCCAGTAGAAGATAACGACAAACTATTAATCTTTGAATTAGAGTATTTAGTGCAAGAGGGAAAAGAAAGACCGGTCACAGCTTCTGGATTTGGTACCGCTTCGAACTCATGGGAATTGTTAAAAACCCTGAAAACAGTTGATGACGCCACTGTTTTTTGGCATGACGATTTTGAAAAATCAGCAATGACAAAAGATGAGGTTAAAAATATACGCGGTACCGCTGCACAAAAAATCTATGAAAGGTTTAATGGTACGGGCGGAAGCGGAGGAGGATGCTCTTCATCAAATGGTGGTGACTTTACTAGCTATGTCAAACGTTATGCTTGGCCAGAAAAAAAGGTTCGTACAGACAAAAAACCTGAATACGCAGAAGCTATAGAAAAGGCGAAAAGTGAGAACAGATTCACTGGAGATTCTTGTTTTGGAGGCGGTGTGGACTGTGGTGCGTTTGTGACTACACTACTACACGACAGCGGATTTGATAAGAATTACAATTACGGAGGCGAAAACGGTAAGGCTGGCCCAACTAGCGTACAGAGAGCATGGGCAGAGGCTAACTGGCAGACTCTCGGTAATGGTAGCTCAATTAACGTAGCCGACCTTAAACCTGGAGATGTCGCTCATAGTCCAGGACATACATTTGTTTATGTTGGTAACATAGAAGGATTTGATTCAAATATAGCATCCGCCTCACAGTGTGAATACGCCCCAAAAGCAGGCAGTGAAAGTTTAACATCACCGAGCGTAACTTGGTTTAGGAAAAAGTAATGAATAAAAAAGTGATCAGCATTATATTAATATTATTATCAGCCAGTACATTAGTATATGGCGTCATAACCTACGTAAATAGACATGACACCACTCCAGTTTACCTGCTAACCTCACCCGATAAGGCTGAAATCACTACTGGCAATCAAAAATTTATCGGCTCGCAAGTTGTATATTTAAAACCAGGAACATACGATTTTAAGGCATCAAGAAGTGGCTTTAAGGATGAAAATATTAACGTCGAAGTAAAGAAGGATAATCCGTTAAGGATAATTTTTGCACTCACACCCACGACAGAGAAAGCTATTAAAGAATTACAGTCTTCGTCTAAAACGTCAGAAATAGACAGAGCTACAACAGACAGACTTGCTAATGAACAAAAAAAGCTAGAAGACGCCAATCCTATAATTAAAAAATTACCAATAAAAAACTTAATCTATTCAATTGGATATAAGGCAGACCCTAACCGTAAGAATGGAGTTATCGTAGAAATCGATACTATAGAAGGATATAGAAATGCCGCTATCAATAAGATTAAAGAGCAGGGATTTAATCCATCAAAACTAAATATTACATTTAGAAACTACGCTAATACATTTACGGAGTAATTATGAATCGAAGGAATATTATCATCGGCGGCATTACATTAGCAATATTAACGTTAATATTGCTAGCGATTATGTTCATCCAGCCAACACATACTATATCTATAACTTTCGACAAGGAAAACCTATCAGCGAAAATATATCGCAACACAGGCAAAAGCACTTCCAAAATTACGTCGATAAACGGTAATTCTAAGATACAGTTATCAGACGGCAAATACATAATAAAAACATCATCTAAATCTGGTTCTATCAATGAGAATTCCACGGAATTTGCCGTAAAAGGATCGGATGAAAATATATCTATAAAAACTGAATATAGCCAAAAATTCATGTCTAGTAAAATAAATGAATACAGAAGTGATATTTCAGAGGTATTATTTGCCAAATATCCAGAGTTAAGATCGTCTTTCATTCTCCAGAAAGAAATTATTCTAGGAAATGACGCGGACTGGTATGCAGCTAGTTATCAGCGCGGGGTTATAGATAGAAATTCTGGCGATATATACACTGTTATTCTGAAGAAAGAAAATAACAAATGGGTGATTAAAACTAAGCCACAAATAATCAATACTATATACAACACTAAAGATATACCAGAAGATATTTTATCAGAAACAGCCTCCAGATTATCTCCGTTTTCTACTAGCTCTTAAGCGGCATAATAATATGCGTATAATCAGGATTTTTTACCTGCTCGCGAATTACGCACGGCGACAATTTGCCATTAAATGAGAATACGATTTCATCCGCGTCAATAATATTCAAAACCTCCGTTAGGTAGCGTGAATTAAGCGTTACTTGACCATCTGCGGATATTTTAGCTGTTGCCTCTGAAGTGTTCTCGCCAAGCTCAGACGCAATCGAATGAATAGAAAGCAGGGAATTTTCCTCTGATGCGGTAATTGTAATTCCACCACCAGATTCACGTGCAAATAACGCCGCAATTTTCGTAACTCGACTAAAATCAGACTTCTTAATAACAATCTCAGTTTCCGCAGTCGCTGGAATCAATTGGCGATAATCAGGGAATTTCCCATCAATTAATCGGCTAACAATTTCCATATCTCCCGTCTTAAAACAAACTTGAGAATCGTCAAAAAGAACCGTAATTTTCTTCTCATCGCCAACACTCTTACTGACTTCCGCCAGAGTAGAAGCGGGAATAATAGCCGATACTTCATTATCTGACTTTATTAGACGCTTTTCCGCCAGCCTATAACCATCAGTAGCGGCTAAGTATAGCGATCCTTCATAATTATGCCAATAAACTCCTGTAAGAACTGCTCGCGTGACGTCAGAGCTGACAGCCAACTTCGTTTGGACTATAGCTTTCTTTAAATCATCAACATCAATTTCATATTGTATAGCGGTCTTTTCGTCAATTGTAGGCAGCTCAGGATATTCGTCAGCCACCACGCCATTGATAACTGATGAGAATTTTCCTGAAGTTATATGCAAATGTTCGTTTTTGGTTTCAAGTTCCACTAGGCCGCTTGGTAAGTTTGTAATAAATTCTGATACCAATCGGGCAGGTATTGTAATAGATCCATGATCTTCAATTTTCGCACCAATGTATTGAGTAGAAGCAATTTCCAAATTCGTTCCAGCAATCAATAACCTTCCTCCATCAGTACGAAGTAAAATATTATTCAATATCGGCAGCTCATTACGACTTGATGCAATATCTTTGATTAGATTAAGTGCTTTTGCAAGTTTTTCTTGGGTGACTGATACTTTCATTATACTTTCCTTAATTTTTAATTAGTCTTAATAGTAATAGGTGCTGTGGAAACTGGGTAAAAAATGTGTTCAAACAGGGGTGAAGCGGCGATAAAATAGGTGGAAAACTCTGTGTGCTATTTGTGGACTTTATAGTGGATATTTGTGCATTATTCCACTGTCTGCCGACTTGTCGTTTTCTTTCCACAGATCTGTGTGTTAGTAAGTCACCGCGAAAACACAACATCTGCACAGCTTTTCCACAATTAATGAACATATAATTTATCCTTAATGTCGTTAATTTGTTCGCGAATACTGACGTTAGTAAGACTTTCCTTGGTGATTTTTTCAATTGAATGCATAGCGGTCGTGTGGTCCTTTCGTCCAAGTTCTTGGGCAATTTTCGGAAAACTCATTTTCAGTTCACTACGCAGAAGGAACATCGCAATTTGCCTTGGCATCGCGATAAATTTATCCCGTCTGGATGAGCACATATCTTTCACGTCAATATTATAATATCGCGCCGTCTTATCAATTATTTGTTTGGCGGTTATATGTTGCGGTCTATTGCGTTTAATATCTCCCAAAATTCCTTCAGCTGCCGCTAAATCAGGAGTGAAATTCTGCATTTCCGCATAAGCAAGTAGTCGATTCAAAGCGCCTTCCAGCTCGCGAATGTTTGTCTTAAAATTGGTCGCCAGATATTCTACAACATCGGAATCTAGTTCGGTGTTGCTTAGCTCAGCTTTCGCCTTAACGATGGCGCAACGAGTTTCATAATCGGGCATCTGAATATCAATTGCCATACCCCATTCAAATCGACTACGCAAACGATCGGTTAGAGTAGGAATACTTTTTGGTGGTTTATCTGAGCTAATAATGATTTGCTTATTGTTCTGATGAAGATCGTTAAATGTATGGAAAAATTCGTCCTGAGTTTTTTCTTTCCCAGCGATAAACTGCATATCATCAACAATCAATACATCGACATTGCGATATTTATCGGAAAAACCTTTTTTCTTGAAACGAATGGAATCCAGAAACTCATTAACAAACGTTTCCGTAGTGATGTAAAGCACGCGCGCCGAAGGCTGTTTTTTAACTATCTCGTTGCCAACAGCCTGCATTAAGTGAGTTTTACCAAGTCCAGAACCGCCGTAAAGATAGAGTGGATTATATTTTTCTCCTGGATGTGCGGCGACCGCTTGGCAGGCAGCATAGGCCAAATCGTTACTTGAGCCAACAATGAAGTTGTCAAACGTATACCTGGGATTAAGATTACTTGAATGGGATTTCCTCGATGGTAAAATCAGCGGCTTCGCTGTTTCTTGTTGTCCACTTTTATCAACTTCACGATTAACGCGCGGTTTTTTATTGCTAGATTCGACGTTATAAGAAATAGACGGGGCATTAATACCGTTATGAGCCAAGGCCTCTAATATTTGCGGATGAAATCGCTTTTCAAGTTGAGTCCTAGCAAAAATATTCGGCGCAATTATAAGAACTTCTTTGTCGGAGATTATTTCCAATTTGGTATTTTTGAACCACGCAGTAAATGACGAAGACGATACAGTTACTTCAATCTCACCTAAAACACCCTGCCAAACCGCATGACTATCCACGAAAATTACTCCCTCAAATCCTGTTAACTATCTTTACTATAGCAAATAAGGGAAGTTTTCCACAAGTATAAACGTAGTAGAAATATTACTATTCAAAACAGGGGTGGAGTTTTCCACAATTAAAATTCTCATCTGTTAAAACTGTGGAAAAATATACGTCGATAGTGGAAAAGTCATTGTCGACTTGCAAAAAGTACTGAAAGAATATATACTATTTGTTGATATGCCAAAGCGAACATTTCAACCACACACCCGACACCGTGCAAAGACGCATGGTTTTAGGGCACGAGTTTCTACCAAGGCTGGTAGGATGGTTTTGAAGCGCCGCCGCCTAAAGGGTCGCGCTAAAATTGCTATTTAATTGATAGCTAAAAATTATCCCGTCGATGAAGGCGGGATTTTTTGATATAATTGTAAAATATGTTACAACAATGTAATCGGTTTCATGGTCATGGCAGTCTTAAGTTTGTCTATAAAAATGGGCAAGCGGTTCGTTCGTCTATAGCCACGATAAAATACGTGAAAAACCCATATCGAAATCACAGCAGATTTGCGGTTGTTGTTAGTAAAAAAGTCCTAAAATCAGCGGTGCGTCGGAATCGTATACGTCGACGTATTTATGAAATTATTCGCTTGGAGCTACCTAATATGAAAAATGATCAAGACGTGGCTGTTATTATATTTTCAGCGGAAGTTTTATCTATGCCACATAAAGATCTAAAACAGACAATAAAGAATCTTTTCTCTCAAGCTCAACTGTATAAATAGGCGCTTTTTTGTTATAATTAAGACATGAATTTTTTTGATGAGTTTATTGTTCGACCGATTTTAAATTTGCTAATGGCTATTTATAGTCTGATTCCGGATTTTGGTGTTAGCGTCATTATCTTTACGATTATTGTAAGACTTTTACTTTGGCCGCTAATTAAGAAGCAGCTTCATCAAGCAAAGGCAATGCGTAAAATGCAGCCAGAGCTAGTGAAGATCAAAAAACAGTACGCAAAAAATCCACAAATGCGCAACTTAGCGATGGTGGAGCTTTATAAAAAACACAACGTCAGTGCCTTTGGTTCAATTGGCGTTATGATTATTCAGCTGCCAATTTTGATTGCGATGTATCGAGTGGTGCAGATTTTCGTTTCCAGTCGCGCCGACTTAGGAAAATATGTTTATGATTTTATGAAAAATCTACCGGTTGCTAATAATCTAGTAAATAATCCAGATCAATTTAATCAGAATTTCCTGGGAATTATAGATTTGACGCAACACGCGGTATCAAAGAATGGAATTGTTGTTGGCTTGGTTATTTTGGCGGCAGTTGCGGCATATTTGCAATATTTAACTTCAAAACAATTGTCGCCCCAATCTGACAGCAATCGTAAATTGCGTGACATTTTAGCTGAGGCTGGCGATGGAAAAGAGGCAGATCAGGCGGAAGTAAATGCTATTATGACGCGAAAAATGATGAAATTTATGCCAGTAATGATGTTCTTCGTGATTGTGTATTTGCCGGCAGCTTTGGCGCTTTATTTGACGACAGCTAGCGCCGTGGGATATCTCCAGAACTATATCATCTTCAAACAAGACTCTAAAGAAATGCAAGAAATTGCAGATAAAAAATCATCTCAAAAATCTAAAGCATCGACAAAAATCGACAAACGTGTTAAAAAGGCTACAGAGGCCAGGGTAACTCGGATCAAGGCTAAGGATTAAGGAGGATTTATGGACCAAATTGAAACGGTTGAATTTGTAAAAAAATATTTAGAGGATTTGCTAACATTCTTTGACTTGAATCTGGAAGTTTCAGTAAAAATCGAAGATGGAATTGTTGTAGCTTCAATTCCGCATAGCGAGCGAAGTAGTATTCTAATCGGTAGAAATGCGGAAACATTGCGTAGTATTCAGAATCTTTTGTCGACGGCACTTCGCCATAAAGAAGCGTCAACTGTTCGGGTGAATTTGGATATTGCGGACTATAAAAAGCAGCATGCTGAAAAAATTGCCGAAAAGGCGCGCGGCTGGATTGAAGAAGTTCGTCGAACTGGCGAGTCAAAGGTGGTAGATTTGAATGCTGCTGATCGCTGGACAGTACATCACTTGGCTGGTGAATATAGCGATATTGATACGCATTCTGAAGGTGAAGGTCGCGAACGACGGCTGATTATTAGTCAGAAGAGTTCTTAGCATCTTTAAAGACTATCCTGGAGTATAGAACGTAATTCCAGACGAGGCTGACTACTGTGGCGGCTAGTTTGCTAATTAATAGAGCTAGTGATTTATTTAATCCAAAGTTTATAAATATCGGTGTGATAATAGCGATAATAATTGTCTGAATTACCCATAAACCGAATAGCGTGACTGCGGCAAATAAAAGAAATTGTTTTTTCAAGTTTTGGGATGTTGACTTGAAAGTATATTTTTTATTTGCAAAAAATGAGAACAAAAAGGCAACGAATGTTGATATGAAATTAGCAAACTCTTTTGGGATATTTAAAAAGATTGTTAAGCTAAAAAGTATGCCAAAATCTAGCACTGTATTAGTGCTGCCAACGATAAGAAATCTTAATTTATCGGCGTGTTTTTTCAATATTTCCTGCATGATACTCCTCTATTAAATATAATGGTCTGTTTTTTGTCTCAATAAATATCCGTCCTACGTATTCGCCAATTATCCCCAGGGATAATAGTTGAACTCCTCCGAGAAACAGGATGACCGCCATTAAGGAAGAATAGCCAGCTCCGGTGGAAACTCCGAACAAAGGACGAACTAAAAGATAAATAATCCAGACAAAAGCAATGAACGAAATGATGGATCCAAAAATAGTTGCCATTCGTAGCGGTGCGGTAGTAAAGCTGGTGATCCCGTCGATTGCTAAGTTGAGTAGTTTCCGGTAGTTCCACTTGGTTTGACCAGCCAATCTGGGATCGCGATTATAAAATATCTCTTTTTTCTTATAGCCAATCCAGCTGAAAATCGCTTTTGTGTTGCGCTGAGATTCGCGGAATTTTCGCAAAGCCTCAATGCATCGACGGTCTAACAAGCGAAAATCTCCAGTATCGATCTGAATAGGAATGTTGGTCGATTTTTGTAATATTCTGTAATACCATTGGCTGGTTTTTTTCTTCAGCCAGGTTTCGCCTTGTCGATTGTTGCGGCGAGCATAGACGTCATCGTAACCATCTTCCCAATATGAAATCATTTCCTGGATGATCTCTGGCGGGTCTTGTAAATCCGCATCGATAATCACCAGAGCGTCACTTTTTACGTGGTCAATTCCAGCTATCATGGCAATTTCCTTACCGAAGTTTCGCGATAGATTTATATAGCTAATTCGAGAATCTTTTTTCGATTGCTCGGTTATGATTGAAAAAGATTTATCGATGCTGCCGTCGTTTATGAAGAGAAATTCGAATTGATAATTGGGTGTGTTTTTTGTAAACTCGCCCAAGCGCTTAAATAATTGCGGCAAAACGGATTCTTCATTGTAGACAGGAATGAGAAGGGTGATGGTTTTCATAACTATTTCAAAGCTTCTTCAAATGATTTCATTAAGGTGTCTACATTCTTTTCCCATGAAATTCTTTGCACCTGTGCTTGCATACGATCGCTCATTTCTTTACGGCTATTCGGATTAGATAATATAGATAAAATCTTTTCAGCAAAATCTTCGGGATTTTTGGGTTGAGCGTACAAAATAGCATCGCCTCCAGCTTCACGCAATACTGGGATATCTGAAGCGACAACAGGAGTCCTGCTCGTTAAGGCTTCGACGATAGGCATTCCAAAACCTTCATAGATAGAACTCATACAGAAAAGGTCGGCTTGTTGATAAAATGCAGGAACGTCTTCTTGAGGTATATATCCTGGACGTATAACATTTTCTCCTGCAGCTTGAGCTTCCTTTATGGCAATCTCAGTAGATTCCGTTTTCCATCCTTTTCCGCCTGCTAAGACTAGGGAATATTTTTCGCGAATTTCCTTCGGTAGTGATCGAAAAGCGGCTATCATTGTCGGTAAGTCTTTGCGCGGTTCTAAATTGCCGATTGAAAAAATATATCGTTTGGTTGGTAAGTTATATTTGGTCGCGACGTCTATTGTGCTAGTTTGGCGATAGATTGAGTCTGCTGGTATAGGTGTTACAACAATTTTTGATGCGGGGACTTTATACTCGGCGATAATCTCTGATTTGATTGACTCTGAAACTGTAATGATGATATCGGCTTTTTTGGCAGAGCGAGGAACGCATCTCCTAAGATGCGCCAAGTTACGTTGCTCGATGGTTTCAGGAAAATACAAATATCCAAGGTCGTGAATAACTACGGCGGAGATGGAGGATTTTATTGTTGTCCATAGATCAAAATTTGGAAATATAGATACGTCCACACGAGGGGAAAATAGATCATACGGCAGCGGAATATTGTAACTTTGAAGTTTTGTGAACAAACGTTGCGGCATAAAAATATGCTTTTTGTGTTTGACGGCTTTATTTAATTCGGGGTCTTTATGCTTGCTAAGAAAATTAAAGTAAAATGCTGATATTTCCGTATTTGATGGAGAATAGGTAGCTAGGCTGTTAGTGAGCATTCGTGTGTAATGACCTACTCCAGATATATTTGGGGCAGTTAATGCAGCAGTTTCAATACGAATCTTCATATACTAAAGTATACCATTTTCGTATATAGGAATAAATTGCGTCTTCACTATGTTATGAAATACGAATAGATCTAAATATTGTTGTCGAGCTGCCATAGATAGGCTGGTTCTGAGCTCGTCGTTTTCATATAATTTTTTCATAGAATCCTGTAATGCCGCCGCGTCCTTAGAAGGAATGAGAAGCCCCGTTTCATTATTGTGAATAATTTCTGGATTGCCACCAACATTGGTTGCTATGATAGGCAGCCCTAACATGCTAGCTTCGATTAAGGAAACGCTAAACCCCTCATGGTATGTTGGATGTAGATATATATCAGCAGATGCGACATAAGGTAGGGGATTTGTCTTATATCCATAAAAAGTAACGGGTAGCCCTTTGGCTTGTTGCTCAAACTGTAATCGATCAGGGCCGTCGCCGATAAGTACTAATTGTGAATTTTTATACGTAGCGTTAAATTCTTTAAAGGCAGTAATCGCTTCTCTGATACCTTTGTCTATAACAAGGCGACCAGATATGCAGAAAGTGAATGTCGTATTCTTAGGCGATTCGTATTTTTGCTTTTGATCTTCAACTCCATTGTAAATAACTATTATTTTATTGCGAATTGGCGAGTTTGCGGGTAGATTATTGGAAATAAGAGTTTGTTCACTTTTACTGACTGCGGTTATAACATCGGCAAAGCGAGCTGACCATGCAACCAACTTGCCTGTTGGATTCTTATATTTTACGCAGAGGTTTTTCCAGACATGTTTGAGATCGGCATGGTCGGTCCAAATCACTTTAGCACCAACAAGTTTTCCCGCAATAGATCCAGCTATGAAATCATCTTTACTTTGCAGATGTACAACGTCCGCTTTAAATCTACTAAACTGAATGACGTAATATATAGTCAGTAATAATTGCCACAATATATAAAACGGCACAAGCAGGGCATTTTTTCCGCTCCAATTTTGCTTAGACCACCACCAAGATCGATAATGTGGGATGTTTTCGTGCTTAGCGTAATCACGCAACTTTTTATGGCGACTTAGAATTACTGGAGAATGTCCTAATTTTTGTAATTCTTTTGCTAGGAAAATAGGAAAACGCTCACCTCCGCCGAAATCATAAGATGCGGCGTTGCGTACCAAGACGATTCGTAAAGCACTCATACTATAGAGTATATATCTTTTTTATGCAATTTGATATAATCGTAAGGAGATGCGTATTCTTGTGAATAAAGAAAATGAGGCGATTTTACGCGCAATAGTCAGTACCGATTTTAAAGTCAGATACCAAAGTTCAGTTTTAGGCTATGTTTGGTCTCTCTTAAAACCTATGTTTATGTTTGGTATTTTGTATGTGTTGTTTACATATGCATTTCCTCAGGGCAGTAAAGGTATTGAATCTTATGGAGTTTGGCTATTAATGGGGATTGTGTTGTGGAACTTTTTCTCTGAGGCTACTATGATAGGTACACGTTCTGTTGTTGATAATGGACAATTGATTCGCAAAGTGGCAATTCCACGACATCTTCTGGTTATTGCAAGCAGCGTGTCGGCGCTTATTAACCTCGGCTTAGGAATGATAGTGGTGATACTTTTTGCGTTTCTTAGTGGTTTATTTCCTACTTTTTCGTGGTTGCTACTTATTCCAGCTATAGCTGAGTTATTTATATTGTCCGTTGGATTGTCCTTGCTGCTTTCTGCTCTTTATGTGATATTTCGCGATATTGCTTATATATGGGAAATCTTATTGCAGGCAGGACTTTATGCGAGCGGTATTATTTTTGCGGTTACTTCTATGCCGTCTGTCATACAAAAGATTGCATTTTTAAATCCAATTACGCAGATTATCCAAGATGCCAGACACGCTTTAATGCCTAATAATCCCGCATCTCAAACTATTTGGCAGACTTTTCATAACCCGTTATTGTGGTTTATTCCAGTCATTATAGTTATTGTGATATTTGGTTTAGGAAGTTGGTATTTTCAGCGTAGACAACGATTTTTCGCGGAGGACATTTAAATGACAAAACCTGCAATTGTAGTAAAAGATATACATAAGGAATTTATTCTTCCACAGTCAAAGAATTCTAGTATCAAAAGCGCCTTTGTTAACATTGTTAAGAAGAATAAAAAGACAGTTCAAAAAGTGTTGGATGGTGTTAGCTTTAATGTAAATCAAGGTGATTTTTTTGGTGTTGTTGGTCGAAACGGTTCAGGTAAGAGTACTATGCTTAAGATGCTGGCTGGAGTTTATCAGCCAACGAGCGGAAGCATTGAAATAAATGGCAAATTGACGCCTTTCATAGAATTGGGGGTTGGGTTTAATCCAGAGCTGTCTGGTAGAGATAATGTTTTTTTGAATGGTGCTCTACTTGGATTTACGCGTAAGGAAATGGAACTGATATATGATGATATCGTTTCGTTCGCGGAGCTTGAGCCATTCATGGATCAGAAATTAAAGAACTATTCATCGGGTATGCAGGTTCGTTTGGCGTTTTCAGTAGCAATAAAAGCGCGCAATGATATTATGATTTTTGACGAGGTGCTGGCTGTTGGTGATGAAGCTTTTCAGCGTAAGTGTATAGACGTTTTTGAACAATACAAGTCCAGTAATCAAACAGTTATATTGGTTACGCATGATATGGATACTGTTAAAAAGTTTTGTAATCGAGCCGTGTTAATCTACGAGGGCAAGATTATTAAAGAAGGTAGTCCAGTGCAGGTTGCGGATGAATATAGTAGGCTCAATCAAGCTGTAATAGATAAAGCTGTAGATCAAAGACATCAATATACAGGTAAAAATATTAAAACCACCATACATGATAAAACAGGTAAGAAGCGCCGTAGCTTTAAAGTGGGAGAAACGATTTCTCTTGACTTGTCATGGGATAATGATAAGACTAAGGCTATTATGGTGGATTTGTATCGTAAAGATAGCAATTTGGTATCGAATTTTATCACCAATAGAGAGGGATTTCCTAAATTGCCTAGCGATAATAAATTAACTCTTGATATTGAGGCAAATTTAGGTCCAGGGTCGTATTATGTTGACATTAATCTGCTCAATCACAACGGCACCGTGAAGTATGACGTGATGTATCGTGCCGAAGAATTTATTATTACGAATGATTTTTCTGCAGTCGAGCATTCATTTGGCGGCTTAACTATGATTCCGCGCAAATGGCATACTAGTAAGAAATAATATAGAGAAAAATTATTCTGATGGGTGAAGCTTGATTTTAATAATATCAAGACCCCATTTAATGACTATTCTCGCGGCAGTTCGCCCAGTCGATGCTATATTCCACAATTGATGTAATCCTTGTAGAATATTGCCTTTTTTAATCATACGATATCCAACGCGCATTAGTATAAAGATATACGCATGTTTAAGGCTTACTCCAAAGTCGTCAGTAACCGAACTTTTCATATAATAATTAAAAGACTGTTTGATTTCTGATCTAGATGTAACATCTGGGGAAATAATATCCCAGCTGCGATACGATAATTTTTTAGCAAGGAGATTTTGTTCGTCGCGTCTTTGAGCTGATATGCTGCCATCGCTAATTCTATATCTAAAAATAGGGTAAGCGACGTTGGCTAGTTTGCCATATTTAGCAAAACTGCTAAACAGGTCATAGTCTTCAGCTGGACACGTATTAGGATATAACCCCGCCTCAATTGCTGTCTGTTTACGATAAACTACTGACGAATGGCAGAATTGGTTAAAGATACAAAAACCAAGCCGAATGTCTTTGTCGCGAGTAACGTTAATAATAAAACCAGTAGGTACGCTGTCTTGGTTAATGATTTCTGCGCCACCGCCAACGAGAACCAACTCGTCATCATTTTCCAGCATATCAACCTGAGTTTTTAGTTTATGAGGCAACCATTCGTCATCTCCGTCTATTCGAGCGATATATTTTCCTCTGGCCTCATTTATACCACGATTAAGCGAAGCGACGAGGCCCTTATTCTGCTGGTTAATGAGGCGAATGCGACTATCTTCTTTTTGAAGGCGCTGAACGATTTTTTTTGTATTGTCAACGGAGCCGTCGTTTATGATAATATATTCAAAATCAGTAAAGTCCTGAGATAGAACAGAGCGAATAGAATTTTCTATATACAATTCATCGTTATAAGTCGCAGTAATAATTGATACTAGCGGTGTTTTATCTTCAGAAGTCTTTTTTACCATATGTGATATTATAACATTTTTTATAGCGGCGTTGAAATCTTATTACCGAAATGTTATTATTATAAGCAATAAAATAAAACGAGAGATTAGATCGTGAAAATCAAACAAAAAATGAAGAAAAAAACTAGAATTATACTTGCCTCTACGCTGGCTTTAGCTTTAGTGGCGTGTGCTACAGTTGCGTATATTTACAGGCCGCAACAAAATAATACTGACGCTAATAATCCCGTAGTAAAAGAATCTACGGACAAAAAAGAAGATTCTAAGAAAGTTGATGACAGCAGCGCAAAGCCAGAAAAACGTGATGGATATAGTCCTGATAAACCAATTAATACTGGAGATCAGCAGTCGTCAGGGTCAAAAAAATCAGTAGTTCCGATTGTGAGTGGATATGGATTGAGTGCAGATAAGCAATATTTACAGATTGATGGAGGAGTTAACTCCATTGTCGAGAACGGTGGTAGCTGTGAGTTTACGCTGTATTGGGATGGCGGAAGTATTTCTCGTAAATCTAGTTCATTTGCCGGTCCAAGTTCGACGAGTTGTCATATGATTGAGGTGTCATTGTCGGAATTACCATCAGGGGTAGATATATCAGTAAAGGTGAGTTATTCATCAAAATTGTATACAGGAGAGTCTTCGAATAATCCGTCATTCCGTAAGGAGAGCTTGCGGTGATTGAAATAAGACGCACGAAGTGGACGAGATTAAAATATGTCAGCTGCACGTTAGCCGTGGTGGGCATTATTGTCTTAGGGTTTATTTTTTGGCCGAGGACTGGAGCACTATCTCCTTGGAATGCCGGTAGGATTATTGATGATAATGTTTTTTATGATACAAATACGTTTGCTAGCGTTCAAGATATCCAGAATTTTATAAACGACCACACTCCTGCCTGTGATACATGGGGAACTGGACGGTCTGAATATGGTGGCGGTACGCGAGCACAATATGCTGTTAACCGTGGCTGGCATGGTCCGCCGTATGTTTGTCTGCGTAATTATCACGAGAATCCAAACACTAAAGAAACCTCATTTGAAAAAGGCGGTGGCTGGTTTAGTGGTGGATTATCTACTGCACAAATTATTTGGAATGTGTCAAAAGAATTTGGCATTAACCCGCAGGTTATGTTAGTGATATTGAAGAAGGAACAGGGTTCTTTATTTACTGACTCGTGGCCTTTAAAGAGCCAATATAAATATGCCATGGGATTTGCTTGCCCGGACAACGGTCCAGGAAATACTGCAAATTGTTCAAGCGAATATGCTGGACTATACAACCAGCTGCGTATGGCTGCGCGCCAACTACGACTTTACGCGAATAGACCAAATGAATATCGTTACAAAGCGGGTCGAACCAACTATATCCAATACAATCCAGATGCAGCTTGTGGCGGAAGTTGGGTATATATTGAGAATCAAGCGACCGCGAGTCTGTATAACTACACGCCATATCAGCCGAATCAAGGGGCTTTGGATGCTGGCGCGGGAACTGCACATTGTGGAGCTTATGGCAATCGAAACTTCTGGAGGTTCTTCAATGAGTGGTTCGGTTCTCCATTGAATTCTGTCAAAATTGATTCACCATTATCCATAAAGACGGAAAAAACTGGATCAAAATTGTTTACGAATATGGAAATAACAGCATCTTTCACTATTCGTAATTCCACTAATCAGCGTCGCGACTTAGGTGTGATGGTAATTGCAGGTCGGGATAGCAATTCGAATAATTACGACTTTGGCAGTCAGCGCGTTGTTCTTGAGCCGTGGCAGTCATACACTTATCGAGCGTCAACTAGATTGGATAAAGAAGGTGATTATAAGTTTTGGATCAGTAATTATCGTGATGGTAGTGGGTGGAGCGACAATTATCCAGAATCTTCAGCGGGAAATGTTCGTGAAGTAACAACATTTGTTCAATCACCTCCAACAGTAGTGTCTGCCGTCACGACGCAGATTTCACGTATTCATAAAAATCAATCAG
The DNA here is from genome assembly GCA_015257705.1 of Nanosynbacter sp. Classification (GTDB taxonomy): domain Bacteria; phylum Patescibacteriota; class Saccharimonadia; order Saccharimonadales; family Saccharimonadaceae; genus Nanosynbacter. The sequence goes on along the minus strand of JABZJR010000001.1, from coordinate 24,497 downwards.
TTAACGTAGGTTTTCAGGTAAAAAATAATAGTGCCAAACCTGTTGATCTTGGTTATTTTGGCCTAGCTATAACAAGTCCGAGTGGAAAGAATGCTGACGTTGTTTTTGATACAGTTAATCAATTATCTCCAGGCGCCGTATATAATTACAACAAAGAATTTTTGCCGCGCGAAGAAGGGTTATATCGAGCAAGAATTAGCGGGACTCTTGACGGTGGTAGGACGTGGACAGAAGCTCAGTATCCTGTAGCTACGGACGCCAGTGCTGGTAATCGCGCCACCTTCACAGTTCTCCCTAGCTTAACACTCACTCAAGGCATAACATTCTCTAGCGCTAACCCTCGCTCTGGCGATTCAGTCACAACTACATTCAAACTAAAAAACTCCTCTAATCAACCAATAACAACCAGTGAGTACACTTGTCTAATTCTACGCAATCAAAGCGGACAGAACTACGATCTAGGATGTCTTTCTCCATCAACAATTCAGTCAAATCAAGAGTTAGAATTCAAAGCAACTCGTCCATTCCCAGTAGGTACATATAACGCATATTTCTCTACATTTGACGGTAGAAGGTGGCAAGACTACAAAACACCACCCCTCGAAACTGGACAAGAGGTGGTGAAGACTGAGATGAGGGTTTCTGCTTAATTGTTTGAGAACATACTCTTAACTTCGCCTATAAACGAATCTTCCGAGAACTCGCGGGACGCTTTCTCCCGCAAGTTTTTGGCTTTATTGAACGATGATTCTATATCATCCAGAGTTTGCTTAATACATTTCGCATATACTTTTGGATTAGTGATATCGTCAACTATGAAGCCGTTTTCGCCTATAAAGTCAGGAAGTCCGCCAACTCTAGCTGCAACTATTGGTAGTCCGCGCAAAGCTATCTCAACTGGCGTATTTGGCATACCGTCGAAAAGTGAGGTATATAGAAAAGCGTCATATTTTTCAGCCGGCAAAGATGCTACTCCGTTAAATCCACCGATATAATGAACGCGTGGATGTGGCGGTAGACTACTTGCAGGAAACTCTGGTGAAGGATCTCCGTACATATCTATATGAACGTCTTCAGGAAGAAGATCTGCAATTTCCGATACTAATTTAGGCAATTTTTCTGGCGCCAATCGAGAAGCCCATAATATTCTACGGCTATTTGGTAATTTATCTACTACGGGATAATGATTTTTTGTCAGTGGTTGATGATGTACGACTATTTTTTGAGGATCGTAGGCATATTCATTGACCCACATAGATTTTACTGCTTCGTTGTCTGTCGTAATTAAATCAAGAAGTTGATATACCTGTGGTATATGACTGTGCGAAAATCCAAAAATTCGTCCCGTTTCATCAATACTCTGACTATATGCAGTAGCTATTACTCGCTTGTTGGTAGCTTTTATATATGTTTCGTGATCACGCACAAAATCATAAGCCAGCTCGGAATTAAGAATGTGTAAAGTTTTAATATTGGTGTTTTCAATCAATTGTTCAAGCAATCTGTATTTTTGGTCAATACTAAAGAACCGAGTTATTGTCCCAAATTGTAAGAAATCTATTTTCTTATCTAGCTGTGACCTCCATTCTGAATAGTCAGCAGGAACTTCATTAGTGGAGATAACGAGCACTTTCTTTCCTATTGAAGCCGCTGTGTTTGCGTAATTGACGGCAAATAAATCTGCGCCACCTCTCTTAAGCCAGGGTACAAATAGAGCATAATCGTAGCTATCACTTCGTAATTCTTTACATATTTCCCAATACGCAAGACCAACTCGATAATGGTCGTCGGTGATTGTGTGGTATGTGCTTGGTAGTGGTGATGGCGGAAAAATTTCTTTTTCTATTGAGTGAAGAGCTTTCCATTCTGTTTTCAGCCATTTTGGTATAGATTCTGCAGTTTGTGAATGCGTTGGTCGTTTTAGTAATGCATTGCGTCCACGACGTATTATAGCCAGGGGTCGGCGGATCAATCCTAACGGTATGCGCGATCTTATGATTAATTCTTTGATTGTATTTTTTGTTTGACGGTGTTGCTCTGACTGAGGAACGTGGATTTTGTTAATGTCTATAGAGCGAAAATTGGATGGCTTGAATATTGGATGTGCGTGCAGTAATGATCGACTAGCTTTTTGGCGTGCCCACTCTGATCCTGATGATTTGCGACGTACAAATATTGCTGTTTGTGGAATGAGAATATTTTTTACGCCATTTTCAATCAAGCAACAACTTAAGTACCAGTCTTCATATCCATATCCTGGGCTATTTGGTGCATACGGGAATTTTTTAAGAAGCGTAATTGGCGCGATGATAACGGAATTCCAGCGTCCAGATAGAACGCTTAATAAGATATCTTGGTCTTTAGTGGTGCAACCAGTTTTTTGGACAATAGAGTCCGCGCCCTCGAATTCTATGGTATAAGCACTGTGGGCGACATATTTACCGTAAGGTTTTTTTAATAGCAATTGAACACTGTCGTGTAGCCAATTTTCACTCATCAGATCATCAGCGTCGATAAAAGAAACAAATTGACCATGCGCTTTTTTTATGGCGCTATTTCTAGAACTTGAAAGATCTCCATGATCCCATTGATATGTGTGTATAGGCAGACCCGTATAGTTATTGAAATAATCAATAGTTTGATCATCACCTCTGTCTATGGAAACCATCACTTCATAAGATATAGACGCTTCCTCAATTTTTTTTACAGCGCGCTCAACTGATTTCATAGTCTTATGCGCAACAAGACCCTCGCGGTGGGCAGTTATAATAATAGACAATACACAATCTTTCTTATTCATAATTCAGATTATAGACTAGGTAGCTTCTTTAGTCTATTTTGTGCTATTATGATACTTGTAATGAAAGAGTGGAGTAAGAATAAACCTGGGGTAGTTTTCTTTTTTGTAGTCTGGTTTATATTATCAATATCATTTATTGGTAATTTTTTTGGAACAGGACTATGGAGCGGATGGTTTGACGGTTTTCAGAAAGATTCGTCTGCCATAGTAGAGAAAACTGCTTATTGCAAAAATAAATATGATTACAAAGGTCCGTTAATAGCAGCTGACAGTAAAGATTACAATAAGATAATGATGAGCCAAGATTGTAATCCGTCTCAGGTAAAACCTTATGTATCTCAATACGGTTTACAGGCGAGGGTTATAGCTGGATTATCTCCGAATGATGCTTCCAAGATCCCAGCTTACATCAAAAGAGTGTCTATATTCCTGGCTGTGCTTACCGCCTTTTTGCTAGCCTTAGTTGTTCAAAAAATAAGAGCGCTGTTTGGCGGAATTACCGCTTCTGTCTTCGCTGTAATGCTGGCATTTAGTCCATGGATTGCTGGGTATGCTCGCAATATATATTGGATAGAACCACTGTTGATAGCTCCGTTTGTAATATCTTTTGTTGGCTATCAATATTTTAAGAAATCAAAAAAACTTTGGCTATTTTACATTATTGAATCTGTAGCTATGTTCCTCAAGCTACTGAATGGATATGAATACGTATCGACAATCGCTATATCTGTATTAGTTCCTATAATATTCTTTGAATTAGTTCATAAAAACGTAAAAATCATTAATCTTTGGAAGCAAGCAGTGCCCGTGTTTGCTGCTACGGTTGTCGCGTTTTTTGGTGCCTATTGGGTAAACTTTGTGTCGCTTACTGATTATTACGGATCATCCGATAAAGCCGCAAGTGCCATAAATGCCAGAGCGTCAGATAGGGGAATTTCTGGCATACGTTCTATGAGGGCGTACGCTGTCGGTAACTTTAAAATCCTACGACCTGAAACTTACAACTTCATAAATAAAATAGTTAATCTGGACAATATGGCTAATAATAGCGGAAAAACGTATAAGTATATTATTGTAAATGTCGTTAATTATTTGCTACTGCCAGCAATTACTTTACCTGTGCATATTAATGGTATGTTTGGCGAGTTTATACAGTCTATTCTATTCTGGACTATACTTGGGTATTTGATTATTCTTAGCTTCAGAAAGATTATTGGTAAGAAATATAGTAGAGCTTTCCTTTGGTCTATGAATTTCTCTATTGTCGGAGCTTTTTGCTGGCTTGCTCTTATGCCGGGTCACGCATTACCGCACGCTCACATAAACGGCATTATATTCTACATACCTCTACTATTGTTCGTATATATATTGATTGGGCTGTGGGCTGATTATGTAGTAAAAAGGACGGTGAAGTATGAATAGTACGGTTATTATTGGCGGTGGATTTTATGGGCTAAGAATAGCACTATATCTACACGAAGAACTTGGTGTAGATAATATAATTATTATCGAGAAAGAAACTGCGTTGATGGATAGAGCATCTTATGTGAATCAGGCGCGCATCCATAATGGGTATCATTATCCTCGCAGTGTTTTGACTGGGTTTCGCTCAGCGGTTAACTTCCCAGTTTTTGTTGATGAATACGGTCCAGCTGTAGTATCTAATTTTGAGAAATATTATGGAATTGCTAAGCATCTTTCAAAGGTTAATGCTAAGCAATTCGAGCATTTTTGCGAGAAGATTGGTTCTGAAATTGAGCGCGCTCCGCGTGATATAGAAAAAATGTTTAATCCGTCGTTGATTGAAGAGGTTTTTAAGGTTAAAGAATACGCGTTCAATTCACGCAAATTAAGAGAGCTTTTGGTAGAGCGCATTAATAAATATAAGGGTATTAGTATTCATACTGGAGAATCTGTCAGTAAAATTGAGCTGCCTGCTGGCGGCGCGGGTAAAATAAATGTTGTTACTGATCGTGATAATTATGAAGCGGATTTTGTTTTAAACTGTACTTACTCAAATATCAATACGTTGCATCGTGCATCTGGGCTGCCGCTAGTTGGACTCAAGCATGAAATTACCGAGATGTGTCTTGTTGAATTGCCTCAGCAGCTTAAGGATTTTAGCATAACAGTGATGGATGGTCCGTTTTTCTCGATTATGCCATTTCCTTCGAAGAATTTATATACTCTTTCACACGTTCGTTACACGCCACATGAATCGTGGATTGATGATGAGAATACTAGCGCTGAGCGTATTAAAACTCATGAATATTTGAAAAATCGCCCCTTTAAATCAAACTATAGGCAGATGTATAATGATGTTGTGAGGTTTATTCCAGCCTTGAAAGATATGAAATATCGTGAATCTATCGTTGAAGTGAAGACAGTTTTAGTGAAGAGTGAAGACGATGATAGTCGCCCGATATTGTTCAGAAATGACTTTGGCAACGATGGATATATTTGTATTATGGGCGGAAAATTAGATAATATTTATGACGCTTTTGAGGAATTGAGGAGGATATATGGTCAAGAAAAAGCAAACTAATAAAACTGTAAAGAAACAAGATATTTTTGTATCTGTTGTGGTTGGAGTTGATCGTAACTATACTGGCTTGGGCGAATATTTAACGGATTTATCGAAATTACTTGGTGGTAGTTATGAAAATTACGAAATCATCGTGATAGATAATGAATTGAAGCCAGAAGTTGCAAAAGAAGTAATAGATATATTGAAGGTGTTGCCGTGCATACGCTTAATCCGTCTATCTAGGGAGTATAGTTATGATATCGCTCTTATGGCTGGTATTCAGGGGGCGATCGGAGATTATGTAGTACTGACTAACCCAGCAATTGACCCAATAGACGCCATACCTTCTATTGTCGAAGAAAACAAGAAGTATGACATCGTTAATGGAATAGCGACTAACCACACAAAGAAAGATGATTTAGGTAGGCGAACATTTTATTGGTACAACCGTCGATATCTCGGTGTTGATATTCCTGCCGCCGCGACATATTTTATCGCACTCAGTAGGCGTGCAGTAAAAGCTGTTTCTACTACAAATAGGCACGACGGGCATATTCGTCATTTGATTCGTCAAATTGGATATAAATGTGCGGAATATCGCTATGAAGTGAAAGTAGACCCAGTAAAGACACGTAAACTGCGCACGGGAGTGTTGGAGGCTATAGATATAGCAGCTAGCCACTCCACCCAACCGCTAAGGGCTATGTCGTGGGTTGGCGTCGGCGCTAGTGTTATTAATCTAATTTACGCATTATACGTTGTCTGTGTGTCGGTATTTAAGCGCGACGTGGCTGCGGGATGGACAACTATGTCCTTACAGCTTTCTGTGATGTTTTTCTTGCTATTTATGTTTTTGGTTGTATTAGCGGAATATGTTGGAAAAATACTTAAAGAGGCGCGAGACGATGCTTCATATATAGTGATGGATGAATTAAGTAGTACGGTATCTATTGCCGATACGGAAAGAAAAAACCTTTCGGAGTAATAATATGGGCAAAATAACTTCTGAGAAAATAAATCAATTACATCCAGAATGGGAATTTCCAGAGTTTGAAATTGATGAGATAAACAAGAAGAAGCATAAGTATTGTGTGTGTGTTTTTGTTATCAATGAAGGGGAGCGCATCCAAAAGCAGTTACAGAAGATGAAACCACTAGCTGAGCAAATCGATATCGTGGTGGCTGACGGCGGAAGTACTGATGGGTCGCTTGGAATTGATTTTCTAAAGTCTCAAGACGTGCGAGCTTTATTGACGAAAAAAGGTAAGGGTAAACTGAGCGCGCAGATGAGAATGGCGTTTGCTTGGGCTCTCTCTGAGGGCTATGAGGGCGTTGTGGTCGTTGATGGAAATGGCAAGGATAGTATAGAAAGAATTCCTAACTTTATTAAATTGCTTGACCAAGGATATGATCACGTCCAAGGCTCACGATTTATACCAGGCGGTAAGGCTGTAAATACGCCACTCTCGAGGGAAGTTGGTCTTCATCTTATTCACGCGCCATTGATAAGTCTTGCGGCTGGAAAAAGACATACCGATACGACAAATGGATTCCGCGCTTATAGCGCAAAATTACTCAAAGATCCAGACATTGCTGTATTTCGTGATATATTTCAAACGTACGAACTTCATTATTATCTCGCTATTGAAAGTAGCCGTCGTAAGCAGTATAAAACAGCTGAAACGCCAGTTGTGCGAACGTATCCGAAGAAGGGTAAAACACCAACGAAAATTAGCCCAATCAAGGGGAATATGCACGTTATGAACGTACTACTTCGTGCGGTGGCTGGAAAATATCGCAAGCCTAAAAAATAGTCCGTTTACGATAATATTGTTAAACCACTCGCGATTAGTGTTTATTAGTTTCTGTGCATTTATCGGCGTTATGTAGGCAGAAGTTACTCTTATAGATATATAAGTTATCTTCTTTAACAGGCATCTCGCGGTAAGATATGTCTTGTATTTCGAACGAAACTCCCGGTATCAAACTGTAGGCTTTAGGTGAGATTCGTACAGATGAGTCGTTTGGTCCTAACGCTATTGGAAAACTCCAACTAGTGCTATACGGTGGCAGTGATATTGGATATTCCTGTAACGACGATCCAGATATTTCCAATAGATATCTCGGCAACTTAGAGGTCATAGGTAAGATACTTTTTGCCTTGTAACGCACAGATATCTCAAATACTCTAATATTATTGCCAGTGTCGGCATTAATGACGTAATCTCCATTTGAAGATTTTTGCACGCGACGTTCTGGGTGTATCGTGGTTTTCTGGTTTGCGCTATCAGATTGGCGTTTCCATAATACGTGAGAATCATTTGTCGCAATTACGGTATAATTATTCAAAAGTTCTTTGTAAAATTGCCAATGACGCGACCATAACCATTCTTCGTAAAGGAAATACGACGGATTTAATGTTATGACGTAATCGGGTTTCTGCTCTATAAAATCTTTAGTGTATTTATCTCTTCTGTCGGGGCCTAATGCATGTATAATGTAATCTTCGCCTCCCGAAGATCCGTTTTTCTGCTTGTGAATAGAGGCGTAAACGCTGGTGTAAGTAGACCAGATACTAGCACCATTTTTAATGTATGGCGCAAAAGTCTCTAACCGCTTTTTCCACGCAACGCTCACGTATTCAGAGTCGTTGATAGAATGTCTAGCCTTCCTTGATTCAGTGACAATGTGTTTTACTGGCATCCAGCTGATTTTTTGCAGGAATATTGCTGCGTTGTATCCAATAGCAACTACACAGCCGAGTAGTAGTCCGAACACTATAAACGAAACTTTCTTATTTACAGCATTAACGTTCGGCTTCTTTGTTCGGATTATTTTATCCGCCGCGTAAATTAAGACCATTACAAGAATAGATCCCGCAGCCCTTTCTAATGGTATAAGTTGTGCGCCAGGTGCCCAGTAGCCAGTTATAGAAACAGCAAACACTATAATTCCATACAGCAATAATATAGAAAAGGTGGAAAATTCTTTTTTGGATAATATCTTTTTCTTTATGCTTATTATATATGCAGCAATTCCACCTATCATAACAGGTAACATATAAAGTAACATTCTTTTTGTGACGAGCTGGTCAAGGGTATTTAATTGTAGGAAACTATTTGGAGGAGCCCCAAAATACCACCCTTGGTCTTTAGGAACTTCAATTAATGCGTAACGAAGCGCGTCGTGTGCATGACCGAGCGTCATAATTGATAGTACGGTGTAAGTTGCAATTGCCACACCGAACAACTCTCCGAAAAATATCATTATCTTTTTCTTTGTGGTTTCTTTTGAGCGAATGTATCGAATAGCTTTAATAATTACGTAAGCAAGAATAAAGGCTAGTCCTTGTTCGGTGCCGCACGCGACGGAAAGCCCCATAATTGTATATAAAATAGGATAATAGAGGTTAATTTTATTTTTGCCAATAGTCATCTGCCAATTTGGATGCCATAACATGAAAGCTGCAGCGATAAACGGAAATGTTGTCCTGAGGCCGAGAAGAGAATTGCCTGCCCAAATAGCGTCAATAGCGTCAATAGATATTATTGTGAATATGCTGGTTGCGAAGATGGATTTTTTAACATTTCTAAAATAAGCCCAAAACAGGAAAAAAGACGAAACGAGGAATAATATTGGCGATACTAATAATTTTGCAACTTCCACGGCGAATAAATTGTGTCCCATAATATAAAATAATGGAAAATGAAGAAGTGGAACTCCGACTCCGTGAAAGAATGGAAAATCTCGCGCCAGAACTTCACCGCCCAGTAGGCGACGGAGAGGGTTGTATAATTGGAAAGTTCCATTGGCTGCATACGAATCCATAGCTAAGCCGTTTCCCAATGCCGCAAGCGTAGCGAAAATTACAAAAACTAATATGTAAACGACGCTTACAAATACTGCAGTAAAAAGTAGCGTTCGTTTAAGATTTATATTACTTAGAGCTTTACGTATATTCATATTACTTAAACTATTCTAAATTGATATCAGGAATATGTCTATACTGACCAGTGTTATGTCTTTTATATAAAATCTACTATAATAAATATAGGAGGAATTATATTAATGAAAACTGCACTGATTGGATACACTGGATTTGTTGGTGGAAATATTAAGAACCAACACGAGTTTGACGATTATTATAATAGTAAGAACATATCTGATATTGAAGGTAAAGAGTATGATCTCGTGGTTAGCGCTGCGAATCGTGCTGAGATGTGGCGAATTAATCAAGAGCCAGAAGTTGATCGTGCAGAGATTGAGGATTTTATATCGCACATCGAAAAGGCGAAAATTAAGAAACTTGTGCTAATTTCAACAGTTGGAGTTTATAAAAATCCAAATGGTGCCAATGAAGATACGCCTATTGAAACAGAAGGCCTATTGCCGTACGGAGTTAACAGGTATTATCTTGAGCAATTTTGTCGCGAGAATTTTGACACGACTATTGTCCGCTTGCCGGGTTTATTTGGTGACGGTTTGAAGAAGAATGTTATTTATGATCTGATGAATAACAATATGGTTGAAAAAATACATGCTGATGGTATGTATCAATATTATAATCTTGATAACATCTGGCGAGATATTAACATTGCTTTGGAGAATAATTTACCATTAGTCAATCTTGCTACGCCGCCAGTCAGCACACAGGAAGTTGCGAAGGTTGCTTTTGGTATAGATTTTACCAACAAGCCAGAGGGAATAAATCCCGCATATTGGGATATGCATAGCAAATACGCGTCTGTTTATGGAGGTGAAGGAGAATATCTCTATACAAAAGAACAAGAGCTAGATGATATTAAAAAGTTTGTTGCAAGAAGTAGGTAATTATGTTATAATACAAGCATGAAATCTACGGAATCGATGAAATTAGCTATATCAAACATCGCTTTTGGCGAAGACCAACAAGCAGCGTTAGATCGTGTATATAAGAGTGGACTTGATGGAATAGTAGTTGCGCCTCCAACTATCTGGCCACGCCTACCGGAAATTACCGACCTTTCTGGGCAGGATCGTAAGGACTGTATTGAAAAGATGGGGCAAGATGCTGAAGATTATTATAAACGACTTGGCGATCTTGGGTTGAAAGTTTTTGGATTTCAGTCTTTGACTTATAGAACTAAGGGAATGTCACTTTTTGGAAGTGAGAATGAGCGTAATCGTTTAGCAGAGCATCTAGAAAGTCAAGCTATACTTGCTGGTAAGATTGGTGCGGATTCAATGTCGTTTGGTTCACCTGGATTACGCAACCCGAGTGAGTTGAGTGGTGAGCAGGCTATGGATTTGGCGTCTGAATTACTTGGTAGGGTTGCTACCGTGGCTTATGATAATGGTACTCAAATAGCGTTCGAGCCATTATCGGGTTATGGTAATAAATTTGTCGAAAACTTAAATGATGCTATGGAATTAGCTAATCGTGTTGATAATCCGGGTTTTGGAATTCATCCCGATACGGCAGCGATGTATGGTGCTAAGGATGGTCCTGAAGGTCTAAGCTTGACTGTTAGCGGGTATGATGTGCGCGGTATCGATATTAGTGCTCCAAAGTTAGCGCGACTTTCGCTTGCGCCAGAAATTCCCCAAGGGGATTACATAACAGCCATTAAGAAGGCTAAGTACGGTGGCTGGGTATCGCTTGAGATGGGCGGCCCTCTAGACTCGCATGTTATTGGTCAGGAGATTGAATATATTAAAGAACAGTGTGGTCTTTAGGTCGAGTAGTGATATAATCATCATATGAATATGAAATTAGCTATATCAAATATTGCCTGGACTAACGAAGAAGAGGCGGATGTTGCAGCGAAACTGCAAGAGCTTGGCGTGCGTTATATTGAGATTGCGCCAACTAAGATTTGGAGTGATCCAACTAAGGCTACTATTGAACAGATCAATGAGTATATCGAATGGTGGAAGAAGTACGATATTGAGATTGTAGCTTTTCAGTCGATGTTGTTTGCGCGGCCTGATCTTAAAATGTTTGAATCAAGCGAGCTTCGTGATGAAACACGCCAATACCTCGCTGATTTTTTGCGATTAGCTGGCGATATGGGCGCTAGTCGATTAGTTTTTGGCTCACCGAAGAATAGACAGCGAGGCGAAATGTCGACGGAAGAGGCAGATGATATTGCCAATCGATTTTTCTCTGAGCTTGGTGATGTAGCTAAGCAGTATAATACGATGCTTTGTATCGAGCCGAACGCTCCTCAGTATAATTGTGATTATATAACAACGGCGGATGAGGGCGCACGACTTGTTCGCACAATCAACTCGGAAGGAATTGGCCTGCATCTTGATACTGCATGTATGGCTCTAGCGGGCGATGATATTAGCAAATCAATACAAGATAATGGCGATATATTGAAACATTTCCATATTAGCGCTCCTATGCTGGATCGGGTTTACGATCGTGATGATGTTGATTATCGTGCCGCAGCTGATGCGTTAAAACGTATTGATTATAGCGGTGTTGTTTCAATCGAGATGCGTCCAGGCGAGCAGGGCGAGAACGTGAAGCGTGTGGAAGACGCTGTTTCGTTTGTGCGGAATATTTTTGATAAACTTGACTAATTAAGGTCAATGTGATACAATACTAGGTATGAATCGTATGAAAAGTCCTATTATAGAAGGAGCGCCAATTGTCGGTGTGACTGGGACATATTATCCTGATCTTAATGATATTCGTTTCGAGATTGCGCTTGATACCGCAAATCAATGGAAAGGATTGGAATTGCCACTTGTTGTAGTTGATGGGTCTCCTGATAATAAAGTTGCAGGTGCTTTACGTGCCCGTGGAGCTACTGTTCTGGCCGCTCGTCAACCAGGAATTGCTAGTCAGCGTCAAGAGGGCGCACAATACGTACTAGATCAAGGTGGGGATAAAATTATCACCCATGAACCAGAAAAGCCATCAACACCAGCGATAGCTCGTGAGGTTGCTGATATGCTTGATGATCATTCAATTGTTGTTATTGGAAGGACGGAGCGTTCGAAAGAATCAATGCCGCCATTCCAACGGCGCACAGAAGAATTGGCTGGCTGGGTGCTTGAGCGTACACTAGGGTTGCCAGCGGATGCGCTTGCCGGTCCACGAGGTTATAATCGTCAAGGAATGCAACATCTGCTAAGATACCCATCAGATAGACCGGGGATGAATAACTGGATTTATATGTACGATAATCCCCTAGCTGCAAGAGCTAATGGAGAACGTGTAGGTGATATCCAAGCCGACCTTATGTATCCAGAAGCTCAGGTTGAGCAGGAAACAGGTAATCCTGCTTTCGATAGGAAGCGATATGAACAATTTGCACTTCAGCTTAATTATCTATTAAAAAGACCTGAAGCTGAGCAGCAAGCAGCTGATTTGCGTAATATGGTACTAGGATCACTCGCGTTAATGTCAATAGAGCCGACAGACGCGGAGATAAAAGACTTTTTTGGTGTGCTAGAAGATAAATCAAGACAATTTGGCTATAAGAATTAGAGTTGTCAATATATTTAATCAGATAAGTTTTTATCCTTGCTCGGAAACAGATAGCATTTATGTGCTTAAATCGCTATAATATGTAGTATGATAACTGTAATAATTGCTGGTGGTTCAGGTACGCGTCTATGGCCGCTCTCAACTTCCAATCAGCCGAAACAGCTTTTGGCATTAACCAGTGAACGTACCATGGTTCAACAGGCCTATGATCGGGCAAGAAAGCTTGGTGATACAATTTACGTGGTAACCGAAGCCAGTCACGCTGAAGCGCTTAGAGCGCAACTGCCAGAATTGCCAGATGAAGCGTTTTTGATTGAGCCAGGGCGACGAGGGACTGCGCATTGTATTATATTTGCCTTAGATTATATCAATCGTAATCACGATCACACTGAGCCTATTGCTTTTATTCATTCCGATCACAACGTCCGCGATATTCAAGGTTTTGCTCATTCGTTCGATACGGCGGCGCGCGTTTCTAGTGACCGCAGCTGCATTACGCTTATTGGTATTGAGCCCACTTTTCCGTCGACTGGATTTGGCTATATTCAACGTGATGGTGTGATTGATGCTCGAGCGGGTGTTTATAACGTTGAGTCGTTCAAAGAAAAGCCTAATTATGATACGGCGAAGCAGTATGTTGAGTCGGGGAACTATTTGTGGAACTGTGGCTATTTTGTTGGCTCAGTTGACGTTTTTATGAATGAGATGAAACGAAGTGCTCCTGATTTGTGGTCAAATTATCAAACCTTAGCTTCCGTTGCTAAGTTTGGTGGTGAAGAATATAACAGGACGTACTTAGAGCTTGATAATCAAGTTATTGACATTGCCCTTATCGAGAAAGCGTCTGAATTGGCTGTAGTGTCGGCTGACTTTGACTGGATGGATATTGGCAATTTCAAGGACCTGCATAATGCGGTAGCTAAGGACGAAAACGACAATTATGTTCGTGGCGAGAATATTCATACTATCGACATCGACAATACTTACATTCGCAATGAACAACCAGATAAACCAGTAGCGGTAATTGGTCTTGATAACGTGGTAGTCGTCAATACGCCCGATGGCGTACTAGTGGCGCGCAGGGATGTTGCGGCTAAATGTGGCGATATAGCTAAAAAACTTCAGGCTTAATCTCAGCTTTTCCGACCATATTTTTCATATACAGCCAAAGTTTGCTCGGCCATGCGCCGCCATGAAAATGTCTTAACGTGTTTCCTGCCTTTTTTAACGAGTTCATTGCGTAATTTGTCGTCAGATAAGATGTCGTCAATTGATTTTGCTATATCATCGACACTGAAAGGATCAAAATAGTGAGCAGCATCGCCGTGGGTTTCTGGTAAGCAAGTAGCTGTACTCGATGCAACTGGTGCGCCGTGTAGCATTGCCTCTAGCCCTGGCAAACCAAATCCTTCACTGAGCGAAGGGAAGCAATAAACTGCTGTATTTTCGTACATCCAGCGCAATTGCTCGTCTGATATAAAGCCGGTAAACACGACGTTTTTAATTCCATGCTCATTTACATATGTCTCGTGGCGAGCATAATTGCTATCTTTTTTACCCGCCAAAGCCAGCGTTAAATCTGGATATTTTTTCTGTAACAAAGCGAACGCGTCAATCAGCCGTCGAAGGTTTTTATGTGGTGTTGGTCTACCGATATACATAATGAATTTTTTACCAATCAGCTCATCAACAGGCTCGTTGCCTTTTGGTAATTCATCTGCAGATTCCAAAGTTACGGTGATTTTCTCTGGATTTACGCCGGTGAATTTAATCAAATCATTTTTTACGAAGTTAGAAATTGTGATGATGTGCGAAGATTTTTTCGCGACTTTTTTATTGACCCATTTGTAAATTTGTTGCTTAATCCAGAAAACGACAGGATTTTTATCTGGATTCCTGAATCTAACAGTAGTCAAATCTTGCATCGTAGTAACAACTGGACTGGAATTATACCAAACAGGCTGCTGAACCATTGCAAAATGAACTAGGTCTGGATGAAGACTTTCAAGTTGTTTTTTAAAGCCGATTTGCTCGGCGAAAGTGTATTCTTTGTAGGGACAAATGACTTTTTTAAAGCGTGGATTGCTTGGTTGCCAACCATCAAAATCCTTTGGCTTGAGCAGAATAACATAATCGTTTTTATTATCAATTTTCTGCAAATAATGAATCAGCCGTTCGATGTACCGACCAGTGCTAGTCCTTAATGTTCGGGCGTCAATTACGATTTTCACGATAATGTTCCTTCCATGATTTATCAACTATATTTTTTATCGCTTTATGGAAAATTGCGGCTGAAAATTCGTTTGCTGTGGCTGAGACTTTTGTTGGTGAAACTTTTTTTCCGGGAAGTTTCTCTAAGGTTTCTATCAATGAAGAATCTGTTTGCTCAGAAAAGAACCAGCCGTTTTTTTCAGGTTTTATATAATCAAGTGCGCCGCCAGCTTCATACGCAACCACCGGGATGCCAGATGCCAACGCTTCAACTGGCGCAATTCCGAAATCTTCGTGCGAACAAAAAATAAATAAATCTGCTTTTTTAATATATTTTTCTCGTGTGGTATTATCAACGAATCCTAAAAAAGTAGTGTGCTTATCGGCGATATTTTTTAGATTATCAACGTCTGGACCTTTTCCAATAATATCTAATTGCCAGCCAAGTTTCTGACAAGCCTTAATAGCGATATCAAGTCGTTTCATTGGCACAATTCGCCCCCAAATCAGACAGCGAGGATTCTTTGGGATAGATGTTTGCTTGCGATTTTTAGCAAGTGGCGAAAAACTCGACACGTCAATTGGCGGAAAAATAACCGTACTTTTTCGCTGGTAAAACTCTTCAATATCGGCCTGAATTCCCGTAGAGTTGGCGATAAAAACATCAACTTGCTGAGCAGCGTTAAAATCTCGTTTTTTCAGTGGTCGGACTAAGGTTTTTAAGCCTAGGCGCGCCAGCCATTGCGGACGGAAACTTGGTCGTTTGACGTATTCGTCGTAGTGCCGCCAATAAAAATGTGTTGGCGTGTGGCAATAGCAAATATGAAGTTGATCTGGTCTGGATTTGCGGACGAATTTTGCCTCGCCATTTCCAGAGCTTGAGATGATAATGTCAAATTCGCTAAGATCAAGCTTAGCGAACCACCATTGTCTAAGAAGTGGCAATAATCGTCGAATTTTTGAAAATGGCCATCGCTGTAAATAGCCAGTAACGACTTTATTATCTAATCTTTCTCGCCATTCGTCACTACAAAAAGAAGTGTAAATTGGCGCATCTGGGTACAATTTGTGAATTTCCAAGACGACTTTTTCGGCTCCGCCGCCGTAAATCCAATCGTGAACTATGGTAATTTTTGGCTTACTCATTAATTATCTTTCTGGAAAATAACCAAGCAGGTTTTTAATAAAATCGTGATATCCAGCCAGAGACTCCAGTTCTGAACGTAATATAAGTCAATTCGTCGCCGCTCTTCAAAGCTGATACTGCGTCGACCAGACACTACAGCCAGTCCAGTGAGTCCTGATTTGACCGCTAATAAAACGTGTTTTTTATCGTATGCGCTTAATTCGTGCGGTACCAGCGCTCGCGGTCCGACTAGGCTGATATCTCCTTTAACGACGTTGAATAACTGCGGTAATTCATCAAGGCTAAAGCGACGAATAAACCGACCAACTGGCGTCACGCGAAAATCATAATCAAGCTTGTCTCCGTTTTTACGGTATTCTTCAATTAGCTCAGGCTTACCGACCATTCGAAAGACTTCTTCGTCAGTTTTGCCGTCAAACTTTGCATAATGCGAGCGGAATTTGTAGACCTTAAATGGTCGATTGTAGCGAGTGAGACGTTTCTGTTGTTTGCCGTGCATTAAAATCGGTCCCGCTGGGTCGCTGATCTTTACGGCAATTGCCACCAAAAGCATAATTGGCGAGGCGATGATAATTCCAATTGTCCCGCCTACAACGTCCATAATTCGCTTAACAATTCGCCCATAGCCCATTAGCGGTGTTGGGTGAGTGTGAATTAGCGGCACGGAGTCGATGATATCAATAGTGTGCTTGGTAGTCATAATTCCGTCGAATTCTGGCGCTTGATAAAAATCCAGATAATGTTTCTGGGCAATTTGATAATGTTCGCTAACGTTTTTTGAGTCGGTTTGGATGATGACGTCAATTTTATCTCTGGTGAGAGCCGATTCTAACGACGAGCGTCGAAGCTTTTTTAATTCAATAGGAATGAACTGGGTTTGCGCAACAATTCCGCTAATCTTAAAGCCAGTTAACGGATTAGTTTCTATGAAGTCAGCCAAAACGTGAGTTAAGTCACAATTGCCAATTAATACAACACGGCGAGCTCCCAAGCCGCGTTTTAATAGTTTCAGACGAACAATATTGGCGGCGCTGCGGAAAATCATTAGTAAGATGAAGCCAATTCCAGTGGCATAACCAGCGACGAGTTTGGCTGGGAATAACGGAGTGTTGGTAAAGAACGTCACGGAAATCATAATCATAATTCCAGTTATTGACGCTAAAAGTATTCGTCCAAAGTTTCGTAGTGGGTGTGTGTAAACCTCTCGGTCGTATAGGCCAAAGAAATAGAACATTACAATCCACAACGGCAGCGTCATAAAAATGGAGGTGATAAAATCCGTGGCATTGATGCTGATATGGAATGGTCTAGGATCCAGGGAAATTCGCAAAATATAGGCAATAGTAAATGCACTTAATAAAGCTAAGATATCAAGAACGACCAGAGCAATTTTGAAGTAAAAATCAGACTTTTTCCGCATAATCTCTGGGGTAATTATACAAAAATATGCCGATTATAGCAAAACAATGAATCGTGTTTATGAAACTACCAAAAAACCAGAAATGCACAAACATCGCGATGGTTAGAGATAAGATAAATTGAGCTTTAATTTTACGGATACTTTTTATGGCGAAAAATATAATTATCAACGGGACAATTAGAAGGGCGAATAGACCGATGATTCCTAAACCGCTGAGTAATAATATGTAAAAAACGTAGACCGTTTGGTCTGTTGGAACGTTTATATGAAGGTGTTTTTGGATGAAATTACCGAGATTACCGAGCCCGACGCCGAAGAAGAACGTTCGTGGCGATGATAGCCAGGATTTTATAGCCAAGTCACTGGCGCTAAGTCTGTCGTTGGCGGATGCTTCAACAAAACCGGCAGGCTGGAAAGAATTGTTGCTTGGTGGAATGTTTTCGGCGGGTTTTAGTGATGGATTTTTGGTGATGGATTTTTGCGGAATCTTAATTTTCCCGAGAGATAATTGATCGACCATACTGACGAAGGTATTGTGTGCAATGAAGGGCGTATTGGCGTATCTAATGTTGGCTGACGAGAACAATAAGATGAATCCAAATAGTAATCCAGCGAAGATGATTGGAAGGTTTTTACGCACAAAAGATGTGTCAATTCGTTTTACAAAAGCGATTATAAATAAGGCTATGATGGTGATAAAAATTGCTAAAAATCCGCCACGGGAAAATGTTAAAGATATGGCAAGAGTCGTGAAAAATAGGCTAAATTTGGCTAGACGAGATTTTGATTGAAAGAGCGCAAGGAAAAATGCTGGAAGTAGAGAATTGGCGAAGAATTGCGGTTCGGCGGCGAATAAATTGATTCGTGGAAATCCAAAAACGTCGGCTTTACAACCAGCGCAAAGCGTACCAAATCCTGTTGGTTCAAAAGTGGCGACGGTGAGCTGAATGATTGCTAAAATTCCAAAAACCAGCCCGCTCCATAGTCCGACATTGATGAGTTTGCGCTTTTCTGATTTTGATAATTCGCTGTAAATTAAGCCAGCGGACAATCCGACGGCGAGTAAGAATAATAGCGATAATGAATATAACGCGGTGCGCAGGCGTGCTTCTGCGAAAAATACATCGACGGTGATGGTGATAAAAATTGCCAGAAATCCGCCGATTAGCCATCGGTTTTTCAACAATTCTTGGCGTTTTTTAAGTAGCAAGGGCAAGGAAAATAACAGTAGACTTACGGCAACGATTTGATATAATCCCACGCGCAGTGACGGGAAATTCAGAATTGATAAGCCGACACTGGGATGTAAAGCAAAGCCGCCGCCAAAAATAACAATAGCCAATAGCCAGAATCGAACGTCGTTAATGTATTTTTTTGCCATATTTTAAGTATAGCGTATGGTGTATACTTTAGATATGAAACTGACGAAAAAGCAAAAAATAATGTTGGATTTTATCGATGGGTTTATAAAGGGCAATGGCTATAGTCCGACGCTTCGGGAAATTATGCGTGCCTTAGGCTATAAATCGGTATCGACGGTGGCAAAACACGTTGATAATTTGGTGGCTGCGGAATTTTTGGAGAAGCAGGATGGCGAAGTTAGATCTTTGACGCTGAGTAGTGAGAAAAAAGAAGTTTGGTGGCAGAATTTAGCGAAAGAAATTAAGAAGAGAGAAGCCGAAGATAACGAAAAATCACGCTCGGAAGTGGAGATTTTAAAAAAAGCATTGGAAATTGTCCGTCAGTAACTTTACAACTATTCAAAAACTCGCTATAATACAAGACATATTCCGGCATAGCTCAGTGGTAGAGCGGTTGGCTGTTAACCAATAGGTCGCTGGTTCGAGCCCAGCTGCCGGAGCCAAATTAGTTTTCTATGAAGCTGTCCTTAATAGGGCAGTTTTATGTAGGTTATTTAACGGATATATTTTATGGGAAAAACTTTCAAATATTACGACATTATTTTAGCTGTATTTGCCGCTATATTATTAATCTCTAATTTAGCAGGGACTAAATTAATTGCTTTTGGTCCGATTATTACAGATGGCGGAGCTATTTTATTCCCAATATCTTATATTCTTGGCGATGTTTTAACTGAGATTTATGGCTATAAATATGCTCGACGAGCGATTTGGGTGGGTCTGGGCGTTATGCTTTTGGCAGTGCTGTGCTTTACGATAGTGCGTTATATGCCACCGGCGCCGGAGTATGCGGATCAGGCGTCGTACGAAGCGGTCCTAGGATTCTTCCCGAGGATTGTTGCAGCTAGCTTAGCCGCATTTTTGACTGGATCATTTTTAAATTCGTTTGTATTGGCGAAATTGAAAGTTAAGACTAAGGGCAAAAAACTATGGTTACGATTAATTGGATCGACAGTCGTTGGTGAATTATGTGATACTGTAGTATTCGCCTTTGTTGCGTTCGGTGGAATACTTCAGGGAATGAACATGGTGACGTATATTTTGATTGGCTGGATATTTAAGACTGTAGTGGAGATTGTTTTCTTGCCTATTACATATCGCGTAATAGATAAGATGAAACAGATAGAAAAAGTTGATGCTTATGACGATAAGACTAACTTTACACCGTTTAGTGTTGACTTGAAATAGTCTGGCTGATCTTTAAAGCATTTTTACAGAACGCTTGTTTATAGTGGTTTGCATGAGAGCAATAACCACACCCCAATCATTAGCTAGGTCGCGACTTATTACGTCCGCTTCTAGCCCATCGCCGTTTCGGGCGATAGTTAATCCATTTGTCGACATAGTCGTGCCGGTGCTGAACGAGGAGAAAATTCTTCAAAGTAGCATTGAAACGCTTGACGAATACATGATGGAAAATTTGCCATATCGCTATCAAATAACGATCGCGGATAATGGCAGTCAAGATAACACTTTAAAAATCGCAAAAAGCTTGGCACAAAATCATCAATCAGTTCGTGTCGTAAGGCTGGCTAAACGCGGTCGCGGGCGAGCATTAAAGCAGGTTTGGCAAAGCAGTCAGGCGGATATCCTGACATATATGGATGTCGATTTGTCCACTAGCTTGGACGATTTTCTACCGATGATTCAGCCGCTTGTGGCGGGCGAAGCTGGCGTGGCGATTGGTTCTCGATTGATGAAAAAATCAAAGACTAGCCGCGGTTTTAAGCGGGAGTTTATTTCACGGTGTTATAACAAGATTATCAAATTGACGTCGCGGACCAAATTTAGCGATGCGCAGTGTGGATTTAAGGCAATTCGTCGTGACGTGGCGAAGAGATTTTTGCCAAAAATTAAGGACAATGAATGGTTCTTTGACACTGAGCTTTTGATTAAAACGGAGCGCGCGGGCGTGCCGATTCATGAGCAGCCCGTTACTTGGATTGAAGATACTGATAGTCGTGTGAAGATTGTAAAAACTGCGGTCGATGATTTAAAAGGACTTCATCGAGTTAATAAGGAATTGGACAATCGTTCGTGGTTTGAGAAAATGGCGCTTCCGATTCTGTTGATTGCGACGGGTGCGTTGTATTTGTTTGGTGCGATGCATAATGGTATGGCGAACAGTTATTATGCGGCGGCGGTTCAGGCAGCAAGCCAAAACTGGACGGCGTGGCTGTTTGGTAGTTTGGATGCGGCGAATTATGTTTCAATCGACAAGCCTCCACTGGCGACGATGATAATGGGACTTAGTGCTCGACTATTTGGATTTTCCAGCTTTTCAATGTTGCTGCCGAGCGTATTAGCGGGCGTCGGTTCGGTTTGGTTGTTATATTCGGCGGTGAAACGACAATTCGGCTTCACTAGTGCGATGATTTCTGCAGTCACATTAATGCTAACTCCTGTTGCGGCGTTGATGTTCGGATTTAATAATCCAGATGCCATTTTGACATTTATGCTCACCGCCAGCGGTTACGCATTTCTCAGGTCATTAGAAGGTAAGCGTCCGCTTTTATGGCTTGGTTTGGCGGGGCTGTTTACGGGACTAGCGTTTAATACGAAAATGCTTCAGGGCTTGATGGTTTTGCCCGCGATGGTAATTGTCTATCTAGCGTTCGCCAAGCCGCCAATTGTTACGCGATTTCTGCATTTAATGTTTGCGGGCGTAATTACGACGGTGTCGACTTTATGGTGGAGTGTGCTTGTTTGGCTGACGCCGTCTGGCAATCGACCGTGGGTTGGTAGTACGAATGATAATAGTATTTGGAGTTTGATTTTTGGCTATAACGGTTTTGGTCGATTATTAGGAAACCGCGGCGGCGGAGGCGGCGGAACTCCTCCGAATAGTACTAGTATGGCAATAGCAAGCCCTGACGGAATGGGTGGCGCTCCCAGTGGCGGTCATGGTCCTGGAGGTACTGGATTTGGCGGGCAAACGGGAATATTTAGGATATTTAATAATGATTTCGGACCGAACATCGCATGGTTGTTAGTCTTAGCATTAGCGAGCGGCGGACTGCTCTTATGGATTTTACGCAAGACTCCGCGAACTAATCGCGGACGAGCGGCGGTGATATTCTGGATGCTTTGGCTGATTATTCACATCGTAATATTTAGTATGACTAGCGGCGTGATTCATCCGTACTATGTGGTGGTTATGGCACCAGCTGTGGCGGCTTTGGTTGGAATTGGTGTGACGTTTCTGTGGGGCGCTTACGTCAGACGAAAGTCGTATGCTTGGATTTTACCGATGTTGGTCGGCGTGACGGCGGCGATTGCGATAATTATTCTTAGCTACGCTGGTACGATGACTTGGCTAATGTGGACGGTTGGTATTCTGGGGGCTATCGGTATAATTGGGCTATTGGTCAATCTATATACGCCGAAACGTTGGATTCAGAACTTGGCAATTATCACCTCTGTGGCTGCGTGTATGACCGCTCCAGTTGTTTACACTCTGTCGACTGTCAACGTCACGCATACGGGCAGCATTCCGACGGCGGGCCCAAGTTCAACAGCGATGCAGGGAAGCAATAATGAAAAATCTCAGGCAGACAGCGCGTTGGTTCAGTATCTTTTACAAAACCAAAATGGTGCGACTTGGTTGGTAGCGGTGGATAGCGCTAATGAATCAGCGGCAATCCAGCTAACCAGCGGTCAACCAGTCATGGCAATTGGCGGATTTAACGGTAGCGACACGCCACTCACGCTTGAACAATTTAAGCAATTGGTGGCGGATGGCAAATTGAAATATTACGCCGCTAGCTCACGCGGTCATGGTGGTGGTCCAAACGGTGGAAATAGCGAAATCACAAATTGGATTAAGAAAAACGGTAAAGTCGTTAATTATGGAGGTAGTGATGTAACATTATACGAACTATCTGCATAGAAAATAAATTTAACTAAAGGAGAAATATTATGAAAAGATTAGACCAAGAATCTCAAACAACACCAGAAAATATCTTTAACAATTCGGAAAGCACTTCGAACGAAAAACGCTCAATTAGCGTCGGCGCGGCAATGGGAATAGCAATTGGTGGCGTGGTTTTGTGTGGACTGGGATTTGTTGCGGGTATGCAAGTTGGCGGCTCGAGCGGAAGCCAAATGGGCGGGCAAGCTGGCGGTCCTCCAGGAATGAGCCAATCTCAAGGCGGTCCTGGTGGATCTAGACAACAATCTGGCGGGAATGGCAGTACATCTCAAGTTCAACCTGGACAACCTGGTCAATCAGATTCATCTTCGGTTGGGCAAACTCCATCAGCTCAAAATATCACGACAAACACGCCGCCATCAGACGCTTCACAGTCTGGCGTAGCATCGCAACCAACTTCTCAATCATCTCGACAATAAAAACCAACTTCTCAATAAAAAATTACCACCTCATCACGGGGTGGTAATTTTATGTAGCCATAGGTTAGCGTAGAATGAATAGTCCTGCAGCAACTAATGCTAGAGTAGCGATAACACCTAAGAAGACATTAAATCCTGTGTTTGCAAGTAGGCTGCTTACAGCACTCTGAGGCTTATTAGCTGGATTATGAGTGGCAGCTGATGGATTAGCAGGCTGAGGCTGTGGTTGTGGCTGAACCGCTCTAGGGATTGCTGATGTATCAATAGCCATAGTGCCGCTAAATGTAGCTGAAACTGCTCCGATTGTTACACTTCTGGTCCAAGGAGCATTCAGGATAGAAGATGCTCCGTTGGCTGGCAGTGACAGTAGCTGAATGTTTCCAGGAGTTGCCGTGTCGTTAATGACTTCTGCTGAGTTGGTTATGGAGACTACGTTTCCTGTCAAATCTTTCAATGGTGAAGCAAATGATTTGTCGTTAGGCTTAGCGTTAGCTCGCTGATCTTCAAGATTTAGTGAAGTTAGGGAAGTCAGTCCAGCTAGTGAGCTTATGTCTGCAATCTTGTTTCCTTTAAGTGAAAGAGTTTTCAGAGAAGTCAGTCCAGCTAGTGGGCTTAGATTTGAGATTGAGTTGTGATTTAACGACAAATTCTTAAGATTCTTAGCAGCTTCTATTCCAGTTAGGTTGGTAATATTTGAGTTGTCCAGGTTAAGATCTGTCAATTTTTCCAACTCTACGTCAGTAATTTCTTGATCTGCCGCACGAGTTGTACCAAGTTTTTCTCCTAGTTTTTCATTGAGTAGTTTGCGTAGTTCCGTGTCTTTGACTTCAACCTCTTTGGGTTTTCGCATCTCGTATACGCGGACGTAGTCGACTGACATAGTTGCCGGGAAGCCTTCTCCATTTGTAGCTCCTACTGAGTTGATAGGGTCATCCCATGGAGCGTCAATGTAGTTACCGCCAATGGCTAAGTTAAGTCGTAAGAAGAAATCCTGATCAAAGGGTCCATTAGGACTCCCTGTGGAGTTTGAATTCTTAAATTCGGTAATTGTATGATGCAGCTCTCCGTCAATGAAGTATTCAAGTTTTCCTTCAGTCCATTTTACGCCGTACGTGTGCCACTCTGTAGTGTCATTATT
>JABZJR010000019.1 GCA_015257705.1 Nanosynbacter sp. | reverse complement strand
ATTGATGACCGCGCGAATACCATTTACGTTCCAAGAGAAAAGCTTCATAATTTTATTATACCGTGATGATATAATTTAATGAATATGCTACCAATGTACGATAAGTTTTTGGGCGAAATATCAAGCGACTTCATGGACGTCGGAGGCGTGAAAACTGCTTATTATTTTTATCAAGGTGGCTCGAATAAAACTATTTTGCTAATTCACGGCATTGGTGGCGATTTTCACGGGATGATTCCGCTGGCTTATCACCTGAAAAATGACGCGAATTTGGTATTTGTTGACTTGCCTTCTCACGGCAGAAGTCAATTGATAAAAAATATGAAAATGAGCGACGTTGAAAATTGGGCGATGAATTTGATGCCGGCTTTTGGCGGTAAAGGCGTGTCAATTGACGAGGTTGTTGCTCATTCGCTTGGATGTTTGGCGGCAAATGAGATGCAATGCCAGAAAATTTGGTACATCAGTCCTCCGATTAGAACTTCGGCCATATCGAAAATTTCCTCGTCGTTCTTTTATCACACTCGTCGGATAAGTCAATATATTTATTTGAACTATTATTTTTCGGTGTTCCGTGGGCTGTGTTTGGTGAGTAATGGGCGGGAAAACACCGTGGATTTGATACGGTGGCTGACGAAAAATACGCGAGTAACGCGGCGGCAATATTTGGAGCAATCGAAAATTGCGCGGGACATTTCTCGGGGCAATAAAATTATTATTTCTGAGCACGAATTTACGGGATTGATAATTGGGCGACGGGACAAGATTTCGCTTCCTGTGGACGTCGCCGATGGTGCAAAAATTGATAAATTTGTGGAGATTGATACGGGACATTTGTCGGTGCTGGATAGTCCAGAGCTGGTTGCCGAATTGATATTGGCGGAATAATTATTTGCTATACTGTAGGTATGAGTAAGAAAGACGATAAAAAACTAATTGTTGATATGATTTCTGAGAGCGAATTTACTGTTCAGGGTCATGGTGTGCATACGGCCTTTATAGAGATGACAAATGCGCTTAAAGATCGTGATGATATTGATATTGCGGTGAATAAGGCTCGGTTAGGCGCGGATATAGTCCATGCGCAAACTACTGGACTGTATTCGATGAAAAAAATGCGTCAATCTGGCGGAAAGAAGGTCGTGTCTGCTCATGTTGTACCAGCTTCTTTTATAGGCAGTATTAAGGGCGCGAAGTTGCTAGAGCCACTTGCTCGCGCGTATTTACGATGGTTTTACAATAAAGCTGATTTGGTCTTAGCGGTATCTGATTATACAAAGAACGAACTGGAAAAAATTGGTGTCAAGAAGCCAATTTCTGTACTATACAACACTATAGATACGGCAAAATATGCTAATTCACCGGCGAAGAAGAAATCTGCTAGACAAAAGCTTGGCATTAGCAATGATGCTTTTGTGGTCGTTGGAAGTGGTCAAGTGCAGCCACGTAAGCGTGTCGATGTGTTTTTTGATATGGCAGAAAAGATGCCTGATGTGGAGTTTGTATGGGTCGGCGGCGTGCCGTTTGGAGTGATTGCGGCTGAGAATGGTGCTATGCAAAGAATGATGAATAATCCGCCAAAGAATTTGAAATTTACTGGTGTGATACCACTCGATGAGGTTGCTGACTATTACCGTGCGGCCGATGTATTTGTATTGCCGAGCGAGCAGGAAACCTTCGGTTTGGTTGTTGTTGAGGCCGCTGCCGCAGGATTACCTGTTGTCTTGCGAGATATTTCTGATTATGACACAACATTTAGAGATGGGGCGGTAATGGCTTCGTCTGATAGCGATTTTGTTGCTCAAGTAGATAAACTGAGGCGAAATAAGAAATTTTATAGCCAACAATGCCGATTAGTAGAAAAGATTGCCAAACGTTTTGATAGCAGCGCTGGCGCCGAGCGATTAGTCGAATTTTATCGATCGCTGATATAAATGGTATAATGGGGCTATTATGAGGATAGGACTTTTTACGGACAGCTACAGACCGTCCATTAACGGTATCGTTTACGTTGTTGAATCATTAAAGCGCGAGCTGGAAGCTTTGGGGCATGAGGTTTATGTTTTTTGTCCAGCAAAGTCTATTAGTCCGTCCAAGCAAGCCGAACTTCTCCACGAAGATGAGAATAGCCGAATAATTCGTTTCCGCTCAATTACGGGCGCATTCTTTGATGATTACGATACGTCGGTGTTCTTTCCTCCTGTGGTGCAGCGCCAAATTGCTAATATGCATCTGGACGTTGTTCATATTTTTACGCCGTCGCAAATTGGTCTATTGGGCGTGAAGGCAGCGAAGAAAAATGATATTCCTTTGATTATCCAACATTGTACGGATCTGTACGAATTCGTCGATCATTATCCTGCGGTTTTGCCAGGAGTTTTGGCGTTGGCGGGAGTGGTTTTTCCGTTGTCGGTAAAATTGAATGGACAGGATTTGCTGGAAGTTGCCAAATTATATCGTCCGCGTAATGGCGTAACGAAATGGAATAAAGATATTATTGAGCGCGTTATTACTATTTTATACAGCAAGGCGGATGCGGTGATTGCCCTGTCGCGTAAAAGCCGCGATCAATTGGAATCTTGGCAGACTGAAGATTATACCTACGATGTTACTTTAATGCCAAACGGAGTGAATGCTCTTCCGCGGGCGGGCGCGAAGCGAGTTGCAGAATTTCGCGAGCAATGGGGTCTTAATGAAAAAGATGAAGTGTTTGGCTTTGTGGGACGTTTGGGCGAGGAAAAGAATTTGCCAATTTTGATTCAGGCGTTTAGCGAGTTTATTGCCGAAGCTCGTCCGAAATCGAAGCTATTGTTTGTCGGTGATTTTGAATATCGAAAGACTTTGGAAAAAATGGCAGCCGAGACGGATTTTGCGGATAGGATTATATTTACTGGCGCTATGCCGCGAGAAGATTTGGGCGTGGCGTATAAAGTGATAAACGTGTTTACTTTTCCTTCGCTTAAGGATACGCAAGGCTGGGTTCTTCACGAAGCTGCTCACGCTGGAAAGCCGATTGTTATTATTGACAAGGAAGTTTCAGAGGTCGTGAAGGACGGAGTCAATGGCTATTTTGCGGAGAACAATCCAGAAAGTGTCGCGGAAAAAGTAATTGCAATTCTAAAAAGTCCGAAAAAACAAGCAGAATTTAGCACTGAAAGTAAAAAATTAGCCAACAAGTTTACGGAGCGAAGCCAAGTGAAGAAGCTTGAAAAGCTCTATCAAAAGCTAATTGACGCGCGCGAAAATCAATAAATCCTGAGTATGGTTCGTAGTCAATGCGATTATCTATTGGAGATAAGTCGCCTGGTTTCCCTATCTTGGTCGCGGCGTTTGATGGTTTGGCGCTTGTCGTAATTTTTCTTACCTTTTCCGAGCGCAATTACAACTTTAATAAACTTTCCGTTGGTCAACAATTTGGTCGGGACGATTGTCATTCCCTGTTTTTTGGCTTCTGTAAAATTGGACAATTGTTTTTTGCTGACTAGCAATTTCCGTGCCGAAGTATCAACTGAGCGGCTATTTGCTTCTCCGCGAACG
This sequence comes from Nanosynbacter sp., assembly GCA_015257705.1. Classification (GTDB taxonomy): domain Bacteria; phylum Patescibacteriota; class Saccharimonadia; order Saccharimonadales; family Saccharimonadaceae; genus Nanosynbacter. The sequence continues at coordinate 6,913 of JABZJR010000019.1, read as the reverse complement.
TTTAATCGCAGTGAAAAGCTGGCGTTATTTAGCCACAATTCGCCATTTCTTAAGCTAACAAATGAGCCTTTAAGCTGGACGTGACCTTCTCTGGCGGCTCGTACTTCCATTCCAGTTAAAACCAAGCCGGCTACAATTTCTTCGCCAAGTTCATAATCAAACCGTGCGCGACGATTGACAATATTCTGTGTGGCTGGTTTTTTAGCTTTTGGCTTTGACATGGATTATATTATAGCAAAACTTAACGCGACAGTATATTTAGGCTAGTTTGGTGCGGCTGAAATATGACTTATGTTACAATATCTCAAGCATGATAGCCGACATTCACATTACTGAGAAAAGTTTTGGCGATAAGACGTTGATGAAAGACGTCAAGTTCAGCGTGGACGACGGCGAGAAAGTTGGTGTGGTTGGTCGTAACGGCGTCGGTAAGTCGACACTGTTTGGAATATTGAGCGGAAAAGATACTGATTATACGGGCGAGGTTATTTTTCGGCGCGGCATTACGGTTGCGACTACCGCTCAAGAGCATCACGGTTTGGGTGAGCAAACGGTTATGTCGTATATTCTTGGTGGACTTCCAGAATATTCCAAGCTAAAGAAAATTATCGATGAATATCCGCTGACTATGGGCGATAATATGCGAAAGATTGAGGAATATACGCAAGCTCTGGAGCGATTTGACCAAAAAGGATTTTATCAAGTTGAAGAAAAAATTGAGCGAGAGCTGAGCAATTTTCAATTAGACGGTTTTGGTAATCGGAAGATTTCTTCCCTGTCTGGCGGTCAAAAAAGGCTGGTGGAAATTGTTAAAATTATGCACTCGGAGGCGCATTTGGCGCTGATTGATGAGCCTACAAACCACATGGATTATGTGGCGAAACAGCAGTTTATTGATTGGATGAATTCGCAGCCGCATCAAGCGATGCTAATCATTACGCATGATCGTGATGTACTTGGGCAAGTTGATCGAATTGTTGAGATTAAGGACGGTCAAGCCGTGAGTTACCGTGGAAATTACGACGCGTATTTGAAGCAGAACGCTCAAGCGACGACAGCTGGAATGAACAATTTTGAGCAGATTGAGAAGCGAATTGTTAACCTGAAGCAAAAAGTTTTGGACTATCAAAGGCTTAAGGAAAGGTCGCGAAATCCTGGCACAATTCAGAAATTTAAGCGTTTGGAGAACGAGGCGCGAGCGGAGCTGGAGGAATTGTCAGAAATGGAAAAGCCGACGTTTTGGATTGATAAAGAATCCGTCGGTCAATTGGATTATAAATCGGCTGAGCGTTACGGAAAGTTCAAGTCGCGTAATATTCGCCTGAGCATGAAAGACGCTTCTAGCCGCAGTCAGCACGTGTTGGTTCGCGCGGAAAATGTGGCGGTTGGGATTGGTGAGCGGATATTATTTGAGGATGTGAATATTGATTTGCGTGAAGGTGAAGCGATTGAAATTAGAGGCCGCAATGGCGCTGGTAAAACTACATTGATTCGGATGATTCTGGCGTCGGGCAAGAGTTTTGATGGCGGTCCTGTTCTTTATTCTGGCGATATTTTCCTTGATCCGCAGGTTCGAATTGGCGTTTATGAGCAAGAAATTGACGAGCGATATTTGTCTGATCCGCTAGAAAAAGCGATTGAAAAATTGTATATGAGCCGTGATTTGTCGATTTCTGATACGAAGATTCGGCAACTTTTGGCTGACTATTTGTTCACGGATGCTGATCGGATGACACCGCTGGCTCGCTTGTCTGGCGGTCAAAAGGCGCGTTTTCAGATTATTGCTATGCTGGCGAACGACCCGCAACTGCTGATTTTAGACGAGCCGACGAATCACTTGGATTTGCCGAGCATCGAAGAACTGGAAACGGCGTTGGCCAAATATTCCGGCGCGATTCTTTACGTCAGCCACGATAATTATTTCCGCGAAAAACTTGGCGGCAAAGTTGTGCAAATTGGCGCAGAATAAAAATTTTCCGCCAGAATTTGACGGAAAATCTTGAATTGTTTTTAAGAAAATTAGTCGGACAATAAGCCGTTTTTTCGTAGCAAATCTTGTAGTTTCGGTCGATCAAAACCAAGCACTAATTCCCCATTGATATCTGTTACCGGCACGCCTTGGAAATTGCCACCATTTTTATTTAGCAATTCCTCTTTTGCGCCAGGATCAGCCTCGATATCTTTGGAAACAAAGTCAATTCCCAGCTTCTTCAGCCATTCCATTTCAGTGTGGCAAAACGCGCACCAGCTAGTGTTGTACACGACAACTTTTGTGTCTTGATGGTTGTTTGTTGTGTCTTCGCTCATATATTCCCCTATTTAATAACACTTCCAATTATAGCATAACGGTTACGTCTATTTAGAATTCTTTGACGTCAAATGCCAATTTTTGCACCATTCGCAGTGATATATATCAATCGACAAATTCGGGTTTGCTAATTCTTGGATTTCTGCTGCTTGGCGCGCTTTTATCTCTGTTGAGAAGCGACGTTTTTTCTGGCAATTAGTCAGCCCTGAAATTGACACCAATGATGTTTTTTGGGTTTTTTGACTATTTTTTGAATAATTTCGCCGCGGCATCTTGCAAAATAGTATAACAGATTGATATAGTGGAAAGTAATGGTAAAAGAAACTGACATTTCGGCTAATGATACGGGCGATTCTGGTGCGATGATGATTTTGGCAAGGACGATGATTGGTACAATGTGGCGAATGTTTTTGCCGACAATTGGCTTGACTTTGTTGGGATTGTGGCTGGATGATGTCAGCGGAACGAAGATGAGATGGCTGCTTGCTGGGATTATTTCTGGCGCGATTATCTCAGTGATTCTCGTAGTTTTGCAAATTGCTAAAATTAAACAGCAGGAGTTGAAAAAATGATCGATTATATGGCAAGCGCTGGTCCGCATATTTCAGTAAAGGTTGACGAAGTTTTCAATGTCGCTGGCGTATCTATTACGAATTCACACTTGATGGGATTCTTGGGATTGATCGTACTGGTGTGGGCAATGTTCCGTACTCGTGCGACGGTTTTAGGTAAAAAGAAGCATAATTTTATTACAAGACTAATTCAGTGGACGTTCGACGGACTTTATAATACAGTTTGCCAAGTTATTCCAGACCAAAAATGGGCGCATAAGGTTGCTCCGCTTTGTATTACGTTGTTTTTCTTTATCGTTGCGCAGTACTGGCTGGGGCTTTTGCCGATTGTCGGTCCGATTACAATTGGCGAGCATCACACTCCTCTATTCCGCGGTGGCGTAGCGGATCTTAATATGACTTTCGGCTTGGCAATTGTAACGATTGTCGCGGCTCAGATTTACGCGTTTAAGTATTTGGGCTTTAAGGGCAATTTGGGACGATATTTCGTTAACCCGCTGCGTGATCCAATTATGTCATTTGTCGGAATTTTGGAATTGGTGGCTGAGTTTTCGCGAATGCTGGGACTGAGTTTCCGTCTGTTTGGTAACGTTTTGGCTGGCGAAATTCTCTTGGCGATTATCGCTTACATGACGAAGTTTTTGTCACCCGTGGCTCTGCAGCCGTTCTATTTCTTTGAGCTGTTTATTGGCGGTATTCAGGCGTATATTTTCTTTATGCTATCAACTGTGTTTATTTCCCTAGGGCTGGCTCACCATGATTCACACGAGCCAATTGATGAAGTTCACTCCTCTGTTGAAACTAATAAATTAGCAATATCAGAGAGTGATTAAATTAGGTAATAATTAATTAAAAGGAGAATATTAACCATGGAAGCATTAGCATTCACACTTACCTACGCAATCCCAGCAGCATTTGCAGCAATCGGTGCCGCAATCGTTGGTGCGGCAGCTATGAACGCAGCTGGTCGTAACCCAGAAAAAATCAACGACCTACGCACAATGATGATCTTGGGTATTTCATTCATCGACGCTATTGCTATTATCGGTTTCGTCGCAGCAATCGTCGGCAAAGTTATGTAGTTTTCGGGAGTAAATTGTGGAGAAAATATTAACACAATTTGCCAATTCTGGCGCATCGGAAAAAGCTGGTTTGTTTGATTCGCTAGGCATTGATTGGGCGCTGTTGGCGTTTCAGACGGTAGCATTTTTAATCTTGCTATTCGTTCTTCACAAGTTTGTCTATCCGCCAATGATGGAAATGCTCGTCAAGCGAGAAAAGGACCTGAAAGCGGCTGACGCGGCGGCAAAATCTGCCAAGGAAAATGCCGACCGAGCTGAAGAAATGACCGCCGAAATGATGCGAAAAGCACGAGCGCAAGCTAGCGACATCGTGGCGTCTGCTCGAGAAGAAGCGACCGAAGTTGTTGAAGAAGCGGCTAAAAAAGCGACCGCCAAATCTGAAGCTTTGATTAAAGAAGCGCATAATACAATTGCTCAAGAGATTGAAAACGCTAAGAAAGACCTGCACAATTCGACATTAGAGTTGGTGGCTGAAGCGACTGGCAAGGTTTTGGGCGAAAAAATTGATGCGAAGAAAGATACAAAGCTGATTTCGGAAGCGCTTGAGGAGGCTGAATAGATGAGATTAGTGTCCAGGAGAAAGTTGGCAAAGTACGCAGCTGAACAAATTTTAGCTGGCAATGACGCGGTGTTGGAAGAAATTGCTGGTCTTTTGATTTACGAAAAGCACGAACGTGAAGTTGATTTGTTGGTGCGAGATATTGAGGCAGAATTGGCTGAGCGTGGTGAAATTGTAGCGTCGGTCGAGAGTGCGAGAGCGCTTGATGACAATACAAGGCGTAAAATAGAGCAATTTCTGGCGACTGCGGCGAGCGATAAAAATAGCAAGCCAAAAGTGTCGCTAAGAGAATCAATTGACCCGACGTTGATTGGCGGATTTAAGCTACAAACGCCGACCGCAACACTGGACGCAACTGTTTCGAAGAAGTTAAACGACTTGCGGGCGAAGAAAATCTAGGAGGAAAAATGAGCAAGATTGATGTGACAGAATTAGCCAAAAGCCTGCGGGAAAAAATCGCGCAGCTGGAGGCGACGGAAGGTTTGGAAGATGCTGGCGTGGTTATTCGCGTTGGTGACGGCGTGGCTTGGGTGCACGGCTTAAGTAGTGCTGGTTATAGCGAAGTGCTGGAAATTGAAACTGACGGCGGCACGGTTGAGGCGTTTGCTTTGAACTTGATGGAAGATGAAATTGGTGCGGTGATTCTTGGTGGCGAAGATAAGGTTAAGGCTGGCGCCAGTGTTCGTCGCAAAGGTTCGGTTCTAGATGTTCCTGTCGGCGAAGAATTATTAGGGCGAGTGGTTGACCCGCTAGGTCGACCTCTTGACGACGGTCCAGCGATTAAAACGAAGAAACGTGGTTTAATTGAGCGTCCTGCTATTGGCGTGATGGGTCGTAAATCGGTTCACGAACCTCTGATGACTGGCATCATGTCGATTGACGCGATGTTCCCAATTGGTCGTGGTCAGCGTGAGCTTATCATTGGTGATCGTCAGACCGGTAAGACGGCAATTGCTATTGATACTATGATTAACCAGGCTCGTCAAAAGACTGGCGTGGTGAACGTTTATGTGGCGATTGGTCAGAAGTTGTCGAAGATTGCCAGGTTGGTCGACCGATTGAAAGAAGAGGGCGTGATGGACCAGACGATTATCGTTGCGACCAGCCCGTCCGATGCGGCTTCCCTGCTTTATTTGGCGCCTTACGCTGGTACTGCCATGGGAGAATATTTCCGCGATAACGGCGGTCACGCATTGATGATTTATGACGATTTGACCAAGCACGCGGTGGCTTATCGACAGATGTCGCTATTGTTGCGCCGTCCACCAGGACGCGAAGCCTACCCAGGTGACGTCTTCTATTTGCATTCACGATTATTGGAGCGATCGGCTAAATTGTCAGATGAACTTGGCGCGGGAAGCTTGACAGCTCTGCCAATTATTGAAACGCAAGCTGGCGACATTTCCGCTTACATTCCAACCAACGTGATTTCTATTACTGACGGTCAGATTTTCCTGGAAACCGACTTGTTCTATCAAGGCATTCGCCCAGCCATCTCAGCCGGTTTATCCGTTTCTCGTGTTGGTGGCGCAGCTCAGACGAAAGCCGTTAAATCTGTCGGCGGAAACTTGAAGCTCGGTCTTTCTCAGTTCCGCGAATTGGCGTCATTTGCTCAATTCGGCTCAGATCTTGACGACGCGACAAAGGCTCAAATTGACCGCGGTCAGCGACTCACTGAACTTCTGAAGCAGCCACAATATCAACCAATGAGCGTTTGGGAACAATTTGTCAGTATTCACGCGGTGACTGGCGGTATGTTTGACGATGTTCCAGTTGCCAAGATTAAGGACGCGCAGTCTGCCCTATTGACTTACCTCTGGAAAAATTCTAAAGATGCTATGCGTGAATTAAACAGGGGCGACAAGCCTTCGGATGAGCAATTGAAATTGATTGACGAAGCTACGAAAGAAATAGCGAAAGGATTTGAGGAGTAATTCATGCCGAGCACTCGCGCGCTGAAAAATCGCATTCGTTCGGTGGACTCAACTAAGCAGATCACCAAGGCTATGCAATTGGTGGCGGCTAGTAAAATGCGTCGTGCTCAAGAGGCGGACAAAGCTTCTGCGCCGTACACGATGGCGGCGGAAGAATTGCTGTCTTATTTGGCGAGCCAAGGCGCAACCGACAATCACCCGCTGTTCGTTAGGCGAAAGATAAATAAGCGATTGATTATCGTGGTGGCCAGCGACAAGGGTTTGGCTGGCGCATACAATACCAACGTTTTGAAGAAATATTTGGAGCTATTAAAGCGTGATGACGAGCGCGGAATCGAGAACTTGACCTTAACTATTGGTCGTCGGGCATCGCTATTCGCAACGCGCCTTAAAGATACGAAAATCATCGGTACATATGAAGATTTGCCAGATCAGCCGTCTGGATTGACGTTCCACAC
>JABZJR010000018.1 GCA_015257705.1 Nanosynbacter sp. | reverse complement strand
TGCCATTGACTGTCAACAAACTCAAGCTCGGCGGGCTATCAATAATAATATAATCGTAATCCGTCGCCTTTTGTAAAGCTTCTCGCAAGCGAACAAACCTTCCCTGCGCCTGCGCCAGCTCCACTTCCGTATTCGCCAAATGAGGTGTAGCTGGAGCGATTGATAAGTTTTTATATTCCGTTGGCAATATGATATTAGCCAGGTCAATTTGCCGCATAATCACCTCTGATATTGTTGCGCCCAAATTCTGCTTATCTATTCCAAGTCCACTGGTAGCATTGCCCTGCGGATCAAAATCCACCAACAATGTTTTCTTGCCAGCTTTTGCCAAAAAATATGCTACGTTAATTGACGTCGTTGTTTTACCGACGCCACCTTTTTGATTTGTCACCGCAATGATTTTTGTCATTCGTTCCCCTTTTTACCTGCCTTAATTATAGCATGAGCAGAACATAAATAACAGACATCAAAAAACCGCTTCCTTTGCGAAAGCGGCTCTTCAGATTATTTGATTGACGTAATTTCAATCTTCGTGTACTTCTGGCGATGACCAGTTTCTTTGTGTACACGCTTCTTACTCTTATAGCGGATAACGCGAAGCTTATCGCCTTTAACTTCCGCTTCTACAACCTTAGCCTTAACGCTAGAGCCTTTTACAGTTGGCGTACCAACCTTGATTTTATCACCATCAATCACTAAAAGTGCGTCGAGAGTGAGTTCTTTTGTGCCTTCAGGGAGGAGATCCACCAAGAGGGACTCTTTTTCGCTGACAAGATATTGTTTGCCAGAGATTTTTACGACTGCTTTCATTTCGTTCCTTAATTATTATGAATTAACTCTAATAATTCTATCAAAAACTAGCAATAAAATCAAGTACAGTTAGCAGGTAGCGTTTTTCGCCATAGCGTTATTCGCCTTCAACCAACCACTCGGTGAGCCGCATTCCATATATTCGCCCTTAGCCTCACCAACAACAATCACGCCGCCGCCATCAATGTACACATTAATCGCGTCCGTTAGCTCAAATTCGCCTCTCTTAGGGTTCGCCGGCAAAGTTCGCGCCAACTCAAAAATCTCTTTGTTTAGGACGTAAAAACTTGAATTACTGAGATTACTTGGAGCTTCTTCCAATTTTGGTTTTTCAATTATTCGCACAAAATTGCCCTGATTATCAGTTTCAATAATCCCTGTTTGCGGAATAAATTCCTCTTCGACAGGATTACCCAATAGCCCAGCCGACAATCCACGCGATTCCACCAACTCCGCCAAATCTGCCGCGTTTGAGCCACCGTCGTCACGCCAAAAGAATTGATCGCCCATAATCACAAAGGCCGATTCGCCCTGTTCAATAAATTCGCTCGCCAAACCAACTGGAATGCTTGTGCCGTAACCACCAGTTCCCGGCTGAGTTAAAAAATGTATTCGGACGTCGCAAAGTGGCGCCACCAGAGGAAGTTTATCCTGTTTGCCCGCTCGACGTAAATAATCGTTTAATTGAATATTCGATCGATAATAGCTCTGCACTTGAGTACTTTGTTCACCAACCACAAAGTAAATATCCTTCACGCCAGCGCGCACAACGTCTTGCACGATATAATCAATCACTGGACGAGTACCGACCGGCAGCATACATTTTTCAATAGATTTGGTAATCGGCAACATTCGCGTGCCCCAGCCCGCAACCGGAATAATGGCTTTAGTAATCATAGTACCTCCTACATTTTCAGCTCTTTGTGAGCTCTTCTTAAAATCTCCAACATTTCCGCATAGCGTTTTTCATCAGAAGAAACCCGGGCATATAGAATAACTATATTGTCCATCACTTCAATATTAGCTTTTATATCCTGGTCATACAGCCACGCCATAAAACTAGGATTTAATAACTCAAAGCTCGCCGCCTGATCTTCGTTTGTGGCAAAAATAGTATAGCGTTTATTAAAATCTCCCCACTCCATTTTGACTTTTTTGTAGCCAAACGGAGCTATCACGCGCTTCCTAAAAATGCTGTTATCATCTCTGTCAATCAAAATTCCGCCGTAAGATTTAGGCAACATAATCTGTCCGATAAGATAATTGATTTCATCTTTATTTTTGCCCTCGTCCGTAAGACCATTACCATTTTTAAGCACACAAGTATAAAGTTGGACAAGAATTCCGTCATCCCAAATACCAATAACGTGATTATTTACATCAGCAGAGTTAAAATAGCGCGGCAAAAATAAGTTGCCACCCTTCGGAAGAAGTAGCCTACCCCAATCCAGGCTAAAATACATGCCGTTGTCTTCGGCAAACTTATTGAGTGAGCCAACTAATGTATTAACGTCCTCAGTTGGCTGATTTATACCATCCAACTTCCATTCGTTACCTTCACGAACAAAGTTCCACTTCTCTGCAAATTCTTCGTTAGTGCTTCGGATTTTCTTACCTGTAGCAACCTCCTCCAGCCTATCATCTGCTTCCGCCAAAAATGCTACACTCACCCTATCGCTTTGATTATTAGCATCGTCATATGCGTCAGCAAAAATAGCTTCATTTATCCGCACGTTATCGACGATATTCCTACGACCCATTTGACGTAAAGCCTGCATCACTAGTCCAATGTGATTTGAATATCTCTGTGTCGTGTACTTACGAATTGACTCATAATCTAAGCTGCTCCAATCATACTGAAACCTCTCAAAAACTTGCTTGGCATAATTAGTAATGCTATCTGGCTGCCATAACGAATCGGCAGAGGAGGCTTGGCGAACTGTATTCGTAGCCGCCTCACTATTTTGGCGGAATAATTTGAGCTTATCAACAAATACAGAAATAGCAGCTCCTACGAAAGTAGAAATAACAGCACATATAAACCACATTAAATCGGCTAAATACAGTAAACTAAAAACTAGTCCAACAGCAACACCCACCAAGAAGCCCGCTATTTTTGATCTAGTCTTCCTTTTTACAAAGCCTGCCATACCACCCGATACAGCTGCGGGTAGCATCAAAATTAAGGACCCTCCAGAAGAGCCCGACCCACCTCCGCCGGCTCGAGCAAAAAACATTAAAGACTCAATTAACATGAGCTAATTATACACTATTATCTGTCAAAATCGCCATCCGCACAAGACCAAAACTTGCGAATATCCTCTATATCGTCGGCATCCAGACGAATCGCCTGTGGCTCCCGCTGTTCTTTAATAATTTCTTCAGCAAGTCCATCCGCCAGCGGGTCGATTGGCGAAAACCCTACTTTACTACCAAATAATTTGTTGAATAAATTTTGCATAACTTTTTTATTTTTATCAATTAATAACTATATATTAGCATAAGTACGATTAAAAGTCAATAGAATATCCTCCCCGCTAAGAGGAGGATATTCTAATTTCACTTACTAGTCTTTAAGCTTTTTTCAGGGAAATTTCTACCAATTTACCCTCGATTTTGGCGTCATATTTTTCCGATTCATTGACCACAGAATTCAATTCCACGGCGAGCGTTTCAGATTTAATGACGTCAGCGAAAGCGTCAATAGCTTGAGATATTTCAGAATCGTCACTGGAAATGCTCAGTACAATTCGATCATCTATCTGCAGACCAGCTTGCTTGCGCGCGCTTTGGACATGGCGAACGATTTCACGCATCAAGCCTTCGCGCTTTAGTTCAGGAGTGATTGTTAAGTCATAAACAACGCTCGGTTGCGCCGACTCAGACTCTGAATCTGCAACAATTTCGACAGATTTCACGTTCAATTCATCTTTAGCAATATCGATCAAGAACTGCGCAACTTCCGCTGGTGTATCCTGAGAAATAGTATTGATAAGCTTCACAGACGCCAACGGCTGACGCACCTTAATTCCCTCCGATGCGCGCTTCGACAAGCCATCATTCACCGCAGTACGCAGTGCATTCATGTCGCGTAGCATTGAATTATCTATTTCACCAGCTGGCAACCAATCTTTAAGATGAATTGACTCATTATCGCCCGTCAAATTATGGTACAATTCTTCCGCTAAGAATGGTGTAAACGGCGCTAGCATATAACTTAGTCGCACCAAAACATAATGGAGCGTGCGGTAAGCGTCATTTTTATCACCATCATCTTCAGATTTCCAGAAGCGGCGGCGGCTGCGTCGGACATACCAGTTACTTGCATCATCTAAGAATGGCAAAATCGGCTTAGTCGCATCCTGAAGATTGTAATTATTAAGACCTCGCTCGACCTCTGTTATCAATTGATGCAATCTAGACACAATCCAAATATCCAACGGATTTGTTAAATCATGAAGCGGATCTGACAAATCGCCATTAAACTCCCAGCCGTCAACTTCAGCATACATCGTGAAGAAGTCGTACATATTCCAGATCATACCAAGCTTACGCGCTACATCCATGACATCCTTATCCGCCAAGGCAAAGTTTTCGCCGTTTGTTAGTGGACTTGAAAGCATCAAAAATCGGAAGCTGTCAGCCGAAGTCTTATTCATAAGTTCCATCGGGTCGGTATAATTCTTCAACTTCTTGCTCATTTTTTTACCGTCGGCAGCATTGATAAATCCAGTACAAATCAAATTCTTCCATGGAGATCTACCAAACAAAGCCACGTTTACCGCTGTTAAACTATAAAACCAGCCACGAGTTTGATCAATCGCCTCAATAATAAAGTCAGCTGGAAAACTTGCTTCAAATTTTTCCTTGTTCTCAAATGGATAATGGAATTGGGCAAACGGCATCGAGCCAGATTCAAACCAACAATCCAAAACCTTACCGATGTGATGCATTTCTGCGCCGTCGCACTCAAACGTAACGTCCATAACTTGCGGCAAATGATAATCGTCCAACTTGTGACCCGTAACTTCTTCAAATTCCGCAAAGCTACCAATCACCTTCACCACTTCCGTGCCATCATTCTTCACACCCTTCCACACTGGAATTGGTGTTGCCCAATAACGATCGCGGCTCAAATTCCAATCCGGCGCCTGCTCGATGATGTTGTGGAATCGTCCAGTCCTCAGATTGTCTGGCGTCCAGCTTGTCTGCTCGTTCGCTTCCAACATTTCCTTTTTCTGACTCTGAATATCCATAAACCAACTTGGGTGAGCACGGTACATCAATTTCGTGCCACATCGATGACAATGCGGATATTCGTGACGAATATATTCAATTTTCAGCGCTCGACCCTCTTCCAATAAAGTCTTCGCTATCTCTTTATTCACTTCCCAAATATTGCGACCCAGCCATCTACCTTCTGTGTAATTTCCATCACCGTCAACCAACGATAGCACTGGAACGTCATTTTTTCGGCACAATTCATAGTCGTCCTCACCGTAAGCTGGCGCAATATGAACAATTCCCGTACCATCATCAGTCGTCACGAAATCAGCGTGAAGAATCTTATGCGCAGCCGGACCACGATTTTCAAACAAAGGCTCAAATCGCTTACCCACCAATTCAGAACCTTTAATCGTCTTAACAATCGAATATTCCAGCGGCTGGTGTTTTTCATCCGTCATAACTTTCTCGACTCGGTCGCTTGCAACGTAAAACTTTTTATCGCCGTACGCCACCAAAGAATAATCAACGTCTTGATTTACCGCCAAGACCATATTTGCCGGCAAAGTCCACGGAGTCGTCGTCCACGCAAGCAAATACTCATCTTCATCTTCCAGCTTAAAGTAAACGAACAAGCTCGGATCAGTGTCTATTTGATAACTATTCTCCATAGCCACTTCACTCTTAGAAATCGGTGTTGCATCCTTCGTACAATAGACCAAGATCTTTTCGCCTTCGTAGATTTTGCCTTCTTCGTAAAGTCTCTTGAATGCCCACCAAACAGATTCCATGTAATTATTATCCATGGTTTTATAAGCACCCTTAAACTCGACCCAACGACCAATTCGCTCAATCGTATCTTCCCACTCGGTGCCAGTTCGAACCATAGCCGCTCGACACTCCTTGACGTAATCTGAAACGCTAATTTTTGTGCCAATCTCTTTTTTATTAGAAATGCCTAGCGTTTTTTCGACGTAAACCTCTGCTGGCAGTCCGTGACAATCCCAACCCCAACGGCGCTCAACTCGCTGACCTTTCATCGTGTGAAATCGTCCCATCGTATCTTTCACTGTGCTGACCAACAAGTGTCCGTGGTGCGGCGTTCCCGTCAAAAACGGAGGACCGTCATAAAAAACCCAAGAATTATCAGCGGGACGCTGCGCGATCGACTTGTTAAATGTGTCATCGTCTTTCCATCGCCGCACCCAATCCTTCTCATATTCTGCAGCTCGACGACGTGTTCCGTGTTTGAATTTCATTGTACTACCTCCTTATTTTTAGGCTTTTGATAGCTATTTTTCAATTAAAAATCACCTCTTTTGACTTCGAGAATCCGCTCAGGTGTTTTATGCGGACGGTACCATCTCGATTCCAAAAGAAGTGATTCTTTCAGCTCTTTATTTGCTATTTACGCAAGCTCACGGCAGGTTCTAATCTCGACTTTATGCCAATTTCTTCCCGCAGACTTCACGGCTGATAACCGCTCATTTCACGCCAATTCAACATACGCGAAAACGCCATACTGTTATTGTAGCGCGTTTTCATCAAAATCCCAAGAACTTTATTTAATTTCCAGACCGCCTAAAATACACTCACCCTTCAGATATAGAGTCTTTTTGGCAGAATCTTTAGGTAGAGTTTTATCATCAGTTCCGCCCAAAAATCCGCGCACTTCGTTCTCGATAATCACATCGTCTGGCAAAGTAATGTTAACACCACCGCAAAATGTAAAAATTTCAATTACAGAACCGTCTTTAATCTTTGCTTGACGCAAATCCAAATCCACGCCACCAAATATCGCAACCAACGAACCGCCAGTATAATCACCTTTTACAGCGTCTTCTTCGCCCCAAAAACAAGCAATTTTCTCATTACCTGCGTTGTCTTTATCCAGCTTTTTAGAACGCTTAACGCCCTTAGGGCTAGTGTTGAACATCATTGCCAAACCAGCAGCAATCAAAACTACAGGCCAGAATACCTTCCAGATACTAACGTCAACTATTCCGTAAGAATTGAAGCCAATCAGAACGCCAATCGCAACCAGCAATAATCCCCAAATCCATGCCGTTTTATTTCGATAATTGAATATATTCACCAGCCCAGACAATACAAATCCTGCAGCCCAAACTGTACCCCAGAAAATATCCCAGCTAATGTTAATAACTTCGAGATTTTTCAGTAGTAAAACCCCGCCAAGTGCCACGATTACAATGCTCAAAAACGCTCTAATCAGAGAACTTTTCTTCATACAACTATTCTATCACTTTTTCATAAACTCAACGCTTTTTAAATTGAACAGTTTTTTTGTTCCGCTTTGATTTTATGACAATTATCACTATCAAAATAATGAACAAAAGTATTCCACCGCCAATCATCATTAACGCTGTAGTTGATGGCCAGAAGAACAATTCTTTTGGCTCGGCGGTTTTGGTGATTAGCTCATTTTTATCCTGGCTAATCCCCCACTCGCCAGCCTTCTTTTTATAGGAAATCGACAACTCTACCTTATATTTTCCACCCCAAAACGGCGCCAAATTGCTATCATAATTAAACTGTCGCGTTTCATTCGCAATCATCGCATTCACGCCACCGTTTTTATAGACAACATTCCCCATCGGGTCTTTCACGACCAGCTTTACGTCAACATCAGCCGACACATTGCCGGAATTTTTTAAGGCAATTTCATACAATTGACTACTGTTAGAATTCTTAACATTAAACTTCTCAATCGTCACGTCGCGGTGAATATCGCCAGGAACGGTTATCGCCATACGGATAGCCTGACGAGTCTGAACTTGAATGCCGCCAGCATTATTTGACGACTGTTTAACCTTCCGCTGAACAACCATACATGCATTATGCTCGCCAACATCTGCTTTACTTGGAACATTTACCGTAAAATCAACAAGCGTGTTCTCGTTCGCGCCAAGAGTCACCTCTTTCTTAGAGACAGAAATCCATTTGCCCGCACCAACTTTATCCTCCGACTTCTCCTTGCAAGTCATATCACCAGTCGTTGTAACTGTACCGTCAACCGAATAAACTTCAATTGTCTCTTCTTTATCAGACCCGTTTTGAACATACAATTGATCAGATTTCGAAGCACCGCCAGAAAGATTATAGATGAAAATTGAGCTTGTCCTGGGATTATTCGGATCAGGATTTGCTGGTCGACCACCAATACCATTAGCAGACACCGACACAGGCAAAATCAGTCCTGCAATCATCGCCGCTCCAATAATCTTACTCCACAACAAACTCTTCATATCCCTCCTTAAAAACCTATTATGCTTATTATATCAATGTCACACATAAAAGAATAGACACTCAT
Organism: Nanosynbacter sp.; assembly: GCA_015257705.1. Lineage (GTDB taxonomy): Bacteria > Patescibacteriota > Saccharimonadia > Saccharimonadales > Saccharimonadaceae > Nanosynbacter. Next base: position 2,505 of record JABZJR010000018.1, on the reverse strand, counting down.
CAGAGCGCAGTAATGGTCTGAGTCATTGGAAGCATATATACTCCCGACTGTTGATGAGGTGGAATATATTGTTTTAGTTTAATACCTTTTATTTGACCTCGCCAAAAATCATCAGCACTAGCAGAGGCACTCATTAACGTCACAGAGTCGCTCCCAGAAAATCTAGCAGAAGAGCCCATCGTGATTCCAGTTCTTGTATATGGCGAGAACACCGCAAGCGTACCAACAGACGGATCAATAGTCAGAGCACCCCGACTGATGTATCTATCATTATACTTATACTTTTTGCCATCACCTGTGGTCCATTCGCTAACTCCTGGATTGGTCGCATTAAGCGTTAGGGTCCAGCCGTTGTCCGCCGCGCCTGGATTTACGATACACAACAAAGCATTGTTATTTCCAAACTCCCCCTCTGAATTTTGTGAGCTCAGCTGTACTGATTTAGTATCCATCTTAAATATTGGGTCGGATACTGGCGTGTAGTTCGAACCACTACAAAAGAACACACTCAACACTCCAGGGGTAATTGTTTGAGAAAACTTTGTATCAGCAGTATTTGCCGCGCTGACTATTGAAGAGTCAATAACTCCACGCAACCACAAGACACCAACAATACCTACACTGGCAATGATTAATATTTTTAATTTCTTCATTTTTCCCTATTCTATTTAATTATTCCTGTAAACCTATTACGCTTATTATATCAATGTTACACATAAAAGAATAGACACTCATCAGAATGTCTATTCTCGCTTGATACTCTGAGTCTGCTAAAGAGCCGTAATCGTTTGAACCATTGGCAATACGTATGTACCTGCTGCCTGACCAGCTGGGATGGTTTGGGCTAATGAGGTATTAGTTATATATCCAGCCCATACTTTACTAGCAGTCGCTGAAGCGCTCATTAGTGTTACGGGACTAGTACCAGAAAAGGTCGTAGAAGTACCCTTGGTAATACCTGCAGCTGCACCAATTACAGGAGTTACCGTACCGCCAGACGGATTAACTGTTAGGCGACCCTCGTTAATGGTTCCATTATATTTATACTGTTTTCCACCGCCAGCAGACCAAACACCAGTTCCTGGGGTCGCTACGTTTAGTGTCAACGTCCAGCCATTATCTGCGGCACCTGGGTTTTCGGCATAAATTCGATTGTCGTTATCCCCAAAAACACCAGCTCCCGACCCCAATGAAGATGATACTGTCGTAGCACCCATAGCAAATGTTGGATTATTAACTAAGGAATTAGTCGAGTCACGGATATCAGTACTCAAAACTCCAGGGTTAATTGTCTGAGATAGCTTAGAGTTAGCGGTAGTTGCGGCATTAGCAACAGAGGAATTCGCCATATTATACAATCCCAATAGACCAATCACGCCTACGCTCGCAACGATCAATAATGTTAACTTTTTCATTTTTTCTCCTTACTTAATTGATTTAATTTATTACATTATAACTTATTATGCTTATTTTTTCATTTATCCCTCTTTTTCTGTTTTTTAACAATAAATAACATAATGAACGCCGCAACAATTACACCAATACCAGCAGTCATAATCATCCATAAATTAATTCCCGTATTAGCCAAAGCCTTACTTATCTCTTTAAAAACCTTCGGAATACCAATAACATCTTCAATAGTCCTTTCTACGGTCTTTTTCGGAGTCGTAAATGAAAAATCAGCAAACCGCACTACTCCTGGAGATGTCGCATTAGCCTTCAGTTTAGTCGTAACACGACCGTTATGGGTGTATTCTGAAGCTGGCGACATAGAATTGTCGCCTGGATGATCATTCTGCCAATTTGAAAAATCCAACATCCATATATTTCCGTTAACTTTAAGCTCTCTATCCCGCCCTAAAACAAAAGTTCGACCATTAAATTCAACCTTCAGATCGTGCCGACCTGTAGCAGGATTAACTACCGTATGAACCGCGTCATAAACGCCATACACCCGCAGATGTTTTCTATTTACCAAATCAAACTTAGAGAATTTTGACGGAAAAGTCGGACAAATTGGCTCATTCATCTGGCTACCTGTTTCCAGAGAATCGCGAGCACAGTCAGTAATCACTTGTGACAAATTAGAATTAGCCGACGAATCTGCAAAAGCCGAATAAGGGCTACTCAAAGTAGCAAGTAATGTTATGACGATGAATAATTTTTTTACTCTATTTTTCATACTCAACCTTACTGCGCTGTTACCGTTAATGTCATTGGTAGTTCATAAGTTCCTGGTTTTTGATATGCTGGAATAGTCTGGTTTACTAGAACGTTCTGTAGCAAAAATGCACACCCCAATTGGCTAGTTAACCCACTGCTGCTCATCAATGTAACGCCGTTAGCCGTAGCGGTCCCTACCTTAAATTGAGAATCAACGCCTTTTGATATTCCTGATGTTTGGCAAGTTGACCCGCTCAATGAATTGCCCGAAGCTAAGACAGATGATGTCCCAAAATTGACAGACAGAAATCCCTGATCGCCATTAGTGCCGTTGAACATATA